>NZ_AP019779.1:2225000-2393271 GCF_019669925.1 Methanobrevibacter arboriphilus | reverse complement strand
TTTAAAGAGTTTCTAATGTCTATTTAAAAATAATCAAAAAAAGAGAAAAAAAGAATTACAATTTTTATAGTCTTTTTCTGTGTGTTAATAGTATTTTCAACTTAACTTGTTTTCCAACACCTAAATTCTTAACTTGAACCTTTAAAATCCTAGATTTAGTACTAAACTGATACTTAATAATTTTACTAGTTTTAGACAATTTTTCCAAATACCAATTTTTAAAGTACTTGACATAATCCTTAGAACCTAAAGCAGTTCCCAAGTTTTTAATGGTGTAAATTTTACTATAAAGATTAAAACCTCTATACTTACCCACTTTAACAAGCTTAGAAATCTTAACAATACTAATCTTAACTTTCCCAGTAACATTAAAAGTCTTACTAACATTAAAACCAGCAAAATCATTATTACCAGCATAAGAAACCTTCATAGTGGACTTTCCAGCTTTTTTCGGAGTATAGGAAAGTTTCCAAACACCAATATTATTAGTAGTAACTTTATAAGTTTTACCATCAACAATAACAAGAACACTAGTATTAGCCAATGGTTTACCACCACTATTCAAAACACCAGAAACAGTAATCGATTTTCCTACTTTAACATTACTCGGAATATTAATAGAGGAATTAGTAGCTAACTTACTAACATTAAAAATCTTATTTTCAACAAATCCTTCATAACGATCATTACCCAAATAAACAAGGGATAAATCAAAGATTCCAGCACGTTTTGGAGTGTAATTTAAACTCCAAACACCATTAGAATCAGTAGTCACATTAAAAGACTCACCACCAACAACAACTTCTAAAATAGCATCAGCTATTGTGTTATCATTCTCATCATTTAAAACACCAGAAATTAAAACTGTTTGATTAACCTTAATATTATTTGGAAGGATTATAGAGGAATTAGTAGCTAGCTTAGTAACATTAAAACTTGTATTGTTTATAAAACCTGTGTAATTATCATTACCAGTCCAACTAACAGAAATAAAGAACTCATCAGCATAGAGCGGAGTATAAACAAGACTCCAATCACCAGTACTATTAGTTGTCACATTAAAAGTTTCATTACCAATAGTAATTGTTAGTTGAGCATTATTTATAGGATCACTATCCTCATCAGCCAAAATACCATTAATAGTGATATTTTCACCAACTTTAAAATAACCAGAAACAATAACACTAGAATTAGAACTATCCTTCAACACAGTAAAAGTTGTACTATTAATAAAAGCAGAATAATTATCATTACCAGAATAACTAACAGTTACTGTGATGTTTCCTGTACGATTAGTAGTGTAATTAAGACTCCAACCACCAGTATTATTAATATTAACTGACTGAGTGTTTCCATCCACAGTAATATTCAACAAATCAGAACCATCACCAGCATAACCAGCTAACTGACCACTAATAGTAGCATTAGTTCCAATATTAACATTATTTACATTGATAGTACTGTTAGTACTATTTTTCAATACATTAAAGCTACTAGTATTAGTGAAACTAGTGTAATTACCATCAACTAACTCAGTATAATTTACAAGAACATCATAATTTCCAGTATGATTAGTAACATGACTTACAGTCCAATTACCACCAATAGAATCCACAACAACATCAGTATACAATTTACCATCAACAGTAACATTAACAAAACCAATAACAGTAAAGTTAGCTAGTTGACCAGTAATAACAGCAGTATCACCAACATGAACATCAGAAACAATAATAGTAGAGTTAGTACTATTTTTAAACACTTCAAAACTTGTACTATTACTAAAACCAGTGTAATTCTCATTACCAGAATAACTAACAGTTACTGTGATGTTTCCTGTACGATTAGTAGTGTAATTAAGACTCCAACCACCAGTACCATTAATAGTAACTGATTGAATGTTTCCATCCACAGTAATATTCAACAAATCAGAACCATCACCACTATAATTATTAGTCAATTGACCTGTAATAATAGTGTTAATTCCAATATTCACACTATCTAAACTTATAGTTGAATTGACACTATTTATAGCAACATTAAAACTTGTAGTGTTAGTGAAACTAGTGTAATTATCCGTATCAGTTTCAATAAAAGAAACTGTCACATTATGAGTTCCAGTATGATTAGTAACATGTTTCACAGTCCAATTACCACCAATAGAATCCACAGCAACATCAGCATACAATTTATCATCAACAGTAACATTAACACTACTAATAACAGTGAAATTAGCTAAAACACCAGTAATAGTAGCATTAGTTCCAACTTGAACACTGTCAACATTGATAGTGCTGTTAGTACTATTTTTCAACACATTAAAGCTTGTAATGTTAGTAAATGCTGTGTAATTACCCTCACCATCACCATTATAAGCAACAATCACATCAATACTTCCTGTACGGTTAGTATTATAATTTAAACTCCAACCACCAGAATTATTAACAGTGATACTTTGAGTGTTTCCATCAACAGTAACATTAACACTACTTATAACCGTGTAATTATCCAATTGACCTGTAATAATAGCATCAGTACCAATTTGAACATTATTTACATTGATAGTAGAGTTAGTACTATTTTTAAGCACATTGAAAGTTGTACTATTACTAAAACTAGTGTAATTACCTGTATCAGTTTCAGTATACTCAACAATAATAGTATGAACTCCTGTATGATTGGTCAGATGTTCAATAGTCCAATTACCACCAACAGAATCCACAACAACAGTATACGATTTACCGTCAACAGTAACATTCACAAAACTAATAACAGTAAAGTTAGCTAGTTGGCCAGTAATAACAGCAGTATCACCAACATGAACATCAGAAACAATAATAGTAGAGTTAGTACTGTTTTTAAACACTTCAAAACTTGTACTATTAATAAAACCAGTGTAATTCTCATTACCAATATAAATAACAGTTACTGTGATGTTTCCTGTACGGTTAGTAGTGTAATTAAGACTCCAACCACCAGTATTACCAATAGTAACTGTATAAAGGTTTCCATCAACAGTAATATTCAACAAATCAGAACCATCACCAGCATAACCAGCTAACTGACCACTAATAGTAGCATTAGTTCCAATATTAACATTATCTACATTGATAGTACTGTTAGTACTGTTTTTCAACACAGCAAAACTAGTAGTATTAGTAAAACTAGTATAATTACCAGAATCAGACTCAGTATAACTAACAATAACATTATAAGTTCCTGTATGATTAGTTAAATGACTCACAGACCAATTACCACCAACAGAATCCACAATAGGAGTATACAATTTACCATCAACAGTAACATTAACACTACTAATCACGGTGAAATTAGCTAAAACACCAGTAATAGTAGCATTAGTACCAACCTGAACATCATCCACATGTATAGTACTGTTAGTACTGTTTTTCAACACAGCAAAACTAGTAGTATTAGTAAAACTAGTATAATTACCAGAATCAGACTCAGTATAACTAACAATAACATTATAAGTTCCTGTATGATTAGTTAAATGACTCACAGACCAATTACCACCAACAGAATCCACAAAAACATCACTATACAATTTACCATCAACAGTAACATTAACACTACTAATCACGGTGAAATTAGCTAATTGACCAGTGATAGTAGCTGTTGTGCCAATTTGAGTATTATTCGCACCAGAAACATCAATACTAGAATTAGTACTATTTCTCAACACAGAAAAACTACTAGTATTAATGAAACTTGTATAATTACCATCAGCTAACTCAGTATAATTTACAATAACAGTATGAGTTCCTGTATGATTAGTCAAATGATTTACAGTCCAATTACCCTCAGTAGGATCCACAACAATATCAGTATACAATTTACCATCAACAGTAACATTAACAGCACTAATCACAGTATAATTAGCTAAAACACCAGTAATAACAGCATCAGTACCAACGTGAACACTATCCACACTGATGGTACTGTTAGTACTATTCTTAAACACTTCAAAAGTTGTACTGTTAATGGAATAAGTAGTACCATTCTGAATATAGCTAACAGTTATTGTGATGTTTCCTGTGCGGTTAGTTGTGTAATTAAGATTCCATCCACCAGTAGTACTATTAACAGTTACATTATGAAACTTACCATCGACTGTGACATTGATATTATCTATTCCAGTGTAAATATCTAATTGACCAATAATAGTAACATTTTCACCAATATTAACATTAGGAGGAACAGTAATAGTTAAATTAATATCCAAACTAAAAGTTACATACTCATCATCTAAAGAAGCATCTAAAATCGGATAACCACTAGAAAATATAATAAGATTATTTTCAAATGAGTCATCAGTAGTAGTATTATATTCAGCACCATTAAAAGTACCATTCACAATAAAATAAGGTAAATTCCCAACACCATCATTTACTAAAGTAGTATTCAACACTAAAAATGCAAATGAAGCATTATCAGTAAAACTGAGATTATACAAACTTGAAATATTAATAATCTTCAAAATATAATGATTAACTGTATCAATACCCAAAACCTTAGTAGTTATATTATTAACACCCCACCAATTATAATCAAAACTACTATTATCATTAAAACCAGTGATATTCACACCAGTATTAGCTATAATACGATTATACCAAACAGTAACATTAACACGAGAACCAGTATTAAGACCACTGAAATTCAAACCAACACCATTAGGAGCATAAATAGTATTACCACGAACAATAAAATCACTAATATTAGTAACAGAATTAGATGTAAAACTAAAACCATCCCCATTTGTAGAGTTAATAATATTATTTATAAAACTAACACCATTAGTATTATTCATTAAAACAAAAACTCCATAATACTCTCCGGTGATGTTATTGTAACTGAAATTTAAATTATTGTTGTTACTGGTGCTTCCTATACTCAAACCAACACCATAATTTGTTCCTTTAATCTTATTTTCGATAAATGATATATTTGTATTAGTACTGTTTGGAGTATATAGTAAAGCACCATCATGTGTTCCAGTGATATTATTGTATTTGAAGGTGATCTGTGAGTTTTTACTATTGGTAGCATCAAAATTAATACCATCACCATCAGATGTTGCTGTTGCTGTGATATTATTGTTTTGAAGGGTAATTTGTGAGTTTTCAAGATTTTTTGCAGCTATAACAATTGAATAATTTGTTCCAGTAATATTATTCCCATCGAAATTAAATATAGAATTGTTAGTATTAGTTGTATTTAAACCAATACTATAAGTTGACCCTGTGATATTATTCTCTGTTAATAATATATTTATGGTGTTGGTGTTGGATGCATTAAAACCAAAACCATACTGAACTGTTCCTTTAAAGTTATTGTAGAGGAAAGAGAATTGAGAGTTATTATTACTACCAAATACATTGCCGATAACACCATATGCTCCAGTAATATTGTTATCTTCAAAGATAAACTGTGAATTATCAGATGTTGGTGCTATTAAATGAATGCCATAGTTAGATGTTGCTGTGATATTATTCCTAGTGAAATTAAAGTATGAATTTTTATTATTAGTTGCATTGAAATTTAAACTATAACTTGACCCCGTAATATCATTCCCAATAAACGATATATTAGTATTGTTACTATTTGATGTGTTAAAATTAAGACCATTAGATGTTCCAGCAATATTATTCCCAGTGAAATTAAATAGAGAGTTATTACTATTTGTAGTGTTAAGATTAACACCATAAGTTGATCCTGCGATATTGTTTTCAGTGAAGGCAATATTAATGTTGTTACTACTGGATGCATTTAGAATAAAACCATTACCAGATTCTCCTGTAATGTTATTGTTAGCGAAGATAAATTGTGAGTTGTTGTTGGTATTGGATGCAGACAAAGAAATACCATAACTGGATTTTCCTATAATACTGTTATTTTTTAAAGTAAAATGCAAGTTGTTAGAATTAGCTGCAGCAAAACTTACACTATAACTTGATCCTGTGATATTATTGTCAGAAAAAGTTATATTGGTGTTATTAGTATTTGATGCAGACAAAGAAATACTATAACCGGATTTTCCTGTAATAATGTTATTGGTGAAAGATATATTATTGTTACTCTTATTGTATACACTCAGATAAAGCCCATAATATGATATTCCTGTGAAATTATTCCCAGTGAATGTGAATTGTGAATTGTTGGTTAATGCATTTATATAAGCAGCCCGTTCTGTTCCTGTGATATTGTTGTTATTGAATATAAATTCTAAGTATGAGTTGTTGAGAGATCCATCACCGAATTTTCCACTTATTTCACCAGTATAAAAACCAACAGGTGATGTTCCTGCAATATTATTGTTAGTGAATGTGAATTGTGAATTATTGGTGTTAGCTACCTCAAGAAAAACACCAGCGTATGGCGTTGTTCCTGATATATTGTTGCCAATGAAGGTTATATTTACATTATTACTCTTTAATACAGTTAAAAAAGCAGCACTACCATTATTTGTTGTGAAATTGTTATTTTTAAATATAAATTGTGAGTTTGAACCATTCAATCCCGATATAACTAGGTCAAAACTTCCATTTTGCGTTGTGAAATTGTTGTCAGTGAATATGAATTGTGAGTCGATAGTATTTCCATATGCTGACACTCTAGGATAAACATAATTTGCATCACCACCATATGCTTTGAAGTTGTTGCCAATAAAACTAACTTTTGAATTGGTGAAATCGTAGAATGACATGACAGAAAAAGAAGAAGGGGATCCATAATGAGGACCTTCCTCTGGTCCAGTGAAGTTATTATCAGTAAAGTTAATTATATTTTTAGAACCGTTAAGATTTATATGAAAACCAGCTCCAATTATCTTGTTGTTAGTGAATGTAAATTGTGAGTTGTTAATGAATTTGTCAGTAGCAGCATCACCCAAACTCATACCAGACCTCACTTTCGATAAGATGTTACCATTAAAGGTAACTTGCAAATTATTGTTATAATATAAGATTCTCATATCAACACCACCATCTATTAAGTTGTTAGTGAAGTTAAGATTAATGTCGCTAGAATTATATATTCTCACATATATCGAACTATCCCCTGTGAAATTGTTGTCTGCAATAGTAGCTTCTAAGCCGATAATATTTTCTACCCACAAATTAACACTATTAGAACTATAACTACCTCCTAAACGAGATAGATTCATTGTGTTGTTGACAATAGTTATATTAGCATTTATAATTTTTTTAATGATTTTATTACTATTGTATACAGACAGATAAACACCATCAAGACCATTTCCATTGGCTGTTCCTGTGATATTGTTGTCAGCAATGATAATGGTTACATTGTTATAATTTAGAGTATTAATTCTAAAACCGCTACCATTTGTTACTGTGATGTTATTGGCGGTGAAGTTAAATCGTGCGTTTAAATTTAATCCAGAAGTATAATAACCAATACCTGTTTTTTCTCCATTTATTATGTTATTAATGCATGTTAAATTAGTGTTGTTGATATTATCATATAAAAAATAAATACCCCAACTGGAATCTGGCCCTATACCTGTGATGATGTTGTTAGTAAAGGATATATCCGAATTGTTGCCACCATCCCTAATAATAAGATAAGCACCACTACCAGTTGTGCCACCCCAACTAGAATTAGAATTTCCTGTTCCTGTCAGATTGTTATCAGCGAATATAATCCGTGAATGGTTACTCCTAGATACAATATAAACTCCATCACCGAATGTTGCCATTATGTTGTTATTAGTGAAGATAGCTTGTGAGTTACTACTGTTGGATGTACTCAGTGCAACCCCATTCCATAAACCATTTGAGACTGATAGTGCTGTGATATTATTTTTAGTAAAGGTTATGTTGTCATTAATATTATTTATTAGATCTATACGAACAGAACCCTCACCTTCAGTCCTATAGCTGCTGGATCCTGTGATGTTATTTTTAATAAAAGTCAAATTACTACTACGACCTTTTGCAATAATATAAACACCATGAGATCTGTTCGTACCATTACCTTCAATAATATTATTAAAAAAATAAACATCTAAAATAGCATAATTGTTATCAGATACATTAACATAAACAGCCCCATAAAGATCATTAGCAGAAATAATAATATTATTCGCAATTATTATTCCTTTTAAATCATTGCTATTACTATTAATATTAATACTAATTCCTTTTGTATTAATATTATTACCATTAATTGTTAAATCGCTACTTATGGATGTTATAGCAGTATTATAATTAGTAATAGTTAAATTTAATATACTAACATTGGGTGATGTGATATTAAATAAAATACCAGAACCATTAATCTGAGTATTACTACTTTTACCTTTTATAGTAGCATTACGTTTAACATTAATCTTAGAAAAATTATAATCACCATTTTCAAGATTAATAACCAATTCATCATCTGTATCATTGTCAATAACACTTTGAAATTGAGCAGTGGTATTAGTGTCTGTGAAATTATATTCAGCTGCATCAACACTAGAAAAACTCAAAAATAAGAAGGAGAATACAAACACAATGAAAATAAATTGCTTACTTTTAAACATAACTTTTCTACTTTTAAACATAACTTTTCACATCTAATTAATTAATATTATAATAAAACCATAAATAGTACAATGCGAACACTCACTATTTTTACAAATATTAATATAAAAATACTCCCATATAAATATTACTACCAAAAATCAAAAAACAATAGCTGCCCCCCCCCCCGCCTTAAAATTAAAAATAAAAGATTATTAAAAATAATTGAAAAAAATAGAATTAAAAAAGCTTAAATAAATAAAAAAAATATAGAATAAGAAGGATATATTAGAAAAAGAGCAATTTGGAAAAAAATAAAGATAATAAAAATATAAAAAAACTAATAGAAAGACGCAAAATTATTATTATTTTTTGTTTAATGAGTATATAAAATAAAATGAATAATTTCTAAAAAATTGTGATATATATTTTTTTGTTAAAAAATATATTAAAATTCATAGTTTTGTTCATTGAACTTGTAATCATAAGTCATCCTAAAAATATAAAAAAAAATATAAAAACAAATTTAAAAAATATAAAAACAAATATTAAAAATATAAAAATAAATATTAAAAATAAGCTTAAAAAATATAAAATGAATATTTAGAATAGATTTAAATACTAAAATAAATCTAATCTAAATACTCAAAATAAATTTAAAAGAAATAGATAATGATATACTTAATAAAAAAAATTCAGTTTTATTTTAATCTTTTAAAAAGGAATGATTATATTCAATATAAAGATTAAAACTAACATTGAAAAGGGGGGTGAATATGTTAGTAACCAGAGATATCATATCTGAATTTTTATTTTCATTAAGATATCAATTATCTATTCTGATTAATAAGACTAGAGAATTTATCCTCTAACTATTAGCAACAAATTTTAAACATTTATAAAAAATTCATTTTATAATACGATTTTATAAAAGAACCATATTATAAAGATTAAAATAATATCTAAATAGCGAGTATTCTCTATTCTATTAATCAGATAAAAATTCTTAATTTATAAATTTTTAAAAAACAAAACTTCATATTTAAATCTCGGATTTTACAAGTTTAAAAGCAAAGTTTTTATTATTTATAAGAATTTTTATCTCATTAATAAAAAAATAAAGTTAATTTATAATATTAGATTTAAAAGATTTTATATTTAAAAAGTTTTAAAAAATTTTAAATATTAAATTTAATATCATATATCTTTAATATTATATAACAACATTATATTATTCATACTATATATACTTTTGCATATTATTAAAGAATATTAGGAACTCTCAAATGTTCAGGTAAAGGCTTAATCTTAGCTGGTGCACCAATAGCTAAATAGAACGGAGGCACAGTTCTTGTAACAACAGCTCCAGCAGCAACAATAGCTCCTTCACCAACCTCAATATTAGAAAGAAATGTGGTGTTAGCACCAACAGAAGCCCCTTTCCTAATTTGAGGACCTTTTAAATCATATTCTACTCTAACAGGATAACGATCGTTTGTAAAACAAGCACAAGGCCCAATGAATACATTATCTTCAATAACGCTATTAGTAGGTATATAAACATTAGATTGTATTCTAACATTAGATCCAATCTTACAATTTCCTTCAATAACACTATTAGTACCAATTAAAACATCATCACCAATATCAGTATTTTCCCTGATTACTACATTATGACCAGTTTTAAAATCATCTCCCATAACAACATCATTATAGATAATAGTATTAGAACGAAGAAGAATGTTTTTTCCAAAAACAGGATTTTTGCTGAATCTTTTATAATTAACACCAAGTTTAATATTTTCTTTAGCTAGTTTCTGATAAAATTCATCATTATCATTATTAAAAATTCCCAATAAGCTAGCCATTTAATTAAACTCCCATTTTAACATTAATCATTTTCATAACATAAGTAGTTATATCATTTACCATAATTGTACTTTTCTTAATTATATATCCTCAGATAATAAAAACTATATAATAAATTAAATTATGAAAACTCTATTGCAAGGAAATCCTATTGCAATGAAATATTTACATAAAATAAATATTTACATAATATATATCAAATATCTAATTTAAATAATTATTATAAATTATTATATCTATTTAAGTATATAAAATTATATACTAATATTAAATTTCTATAATAAAATATATTGATTTTAAACAAATTTTTAAACAAATAATATTATGAACTTTTAAATTTTACTTAAATCATTTTTACTTAAAATATCATTAAATCGGTGAAAAGTTGAAATTAGATAAAAAAACAATTATAAAACAGATAAACCTAATAAGAAGAGAAATTGGTCATGATAATGTTAAGATTAATATAAAAAAATTAATATATGACAAAAAATACGATGAATTATGGATTATAACTCCAGATAGGCCAGATAAATCCTCAATTATTGGAAAAGGAGGATGGGTTGTAGGAAAACTTAGAGAAAAAATGAAAATTAATAAAATTCATGTTGAAAGCTATTCAGACTATTTAATAAAAGAGTATAGGATGAAATTATCTTTACAAAAATTAGACTCCTTTATAAAAGAACAGGAAAATGAAAAATCTAATCAATCATTTTTAGCACCTATTGAAAATTTAAAATCTATTTTAGAAGCAAAAATAGAAAATATTTATAACTTCGATTTCACTGAATATTTTAATAATCATGATTATGAATTTAGTAAAAATGAAAATAATGCAATAGTGGCCCTTTCAGGAGGAGTGGATAGTAGTTTTTCCTTGGTAATAGCTAAAAAATTAGGATTTAATCCAATAGCTGTTACTATTGATCCTGGAACAATAATACTCCCTAAACAATTTAAAGATAATATAAAAAAATTATGTAAAGAAATTTCAGTAAAGCATAAATATATTCCCATGGATTACACAGAAATAATTCAAGATTCATTGAGTGGAAATTTACATCCATGTGGGAGATGTTCAAAAGAAACTGCCTCTGCTTTATTCAATTATGGGAAAGATAATAATATAAACCTTGTAATTTTTGGAGATATGTTATCAACAGGATCTCAATGTATTACAAAATATAAAATTAATAAAACTATTAATAATAAATTTAATAAAGATAATGAGAATAATGAAGATAATAATGAAGTTAATGAAAATAATAAGGAAATTAATGAAAATAATAATAAAATTAATGAGAATAATAATAAGAGAACTAATAAAAATAATGAAAATAATAATTTTGATGAAGATGACCTAGATATGTTTAGATTGAATTTACCAGCTACTCTATCTGTAGGAAAGGAAGAAATAAAGAAAAACATATTAAAATATAATTTAGAACAGATAAAAGGATTCGGATGTCCTCTTTTATATGAATCTCATAAAAAGTATCCATATTTTAAAAAGTTTTCAATTCAAAGAATACTTAGAGAAACAAGATCTGGTGCATTAGAGCCTGGTGAAGCTCTTGATTTAATTTGGAGTTTTTATAGAACAGAAAAATAAATATAATAAATAAATTAGTGAAAATAACTTTAATTTTAAAAATATAATAAAAAACAAAAAAATATATAATATAGCTCTCGCTAATTATATAAAAAATGGAAACACTAAAAACATTAAAGTCTTTTTAGACTATATTAAACTTAAAATCAAATTATAAAAAGTTTAATACTCCATATGCAATTAGAACTAATCCTATTACATAAGCAACAATATTTGGGAAAACAATCACTAAAATACCTGCTATAATAGCAATAATTCCTATAGCTAAATTGGTGTTATTAGATTTCATAGTAATATTATGTATTTAATTGTATATAATATTATCCAAAAAATAATTATTCTTCATAATTATTCTTCATAGTCATTCTTTATATTATAATATCTATAAAAAATGATACTCTATAAAGAATACTACTCTATTAAAAAATACTCTATAAAAAATAATACTATAAAAAATAATATTTTATGTTATATACCACAAAATTACAAAATAGTTAAAATGAAAACATATAAAGTTAAAATATTATATATAATTAAAATTGAAAGGTTGATAAAATGAAAATATGTCCAAGATGTGGATCAAAAAATGTCGATTGGATAATTCCTCAAAATTGGTCTGTATGGGAATGTAAAGATTGTGATTATACTGGACCAGTAATTGAGGGTGATGAAAAAATAGCTAAAGAAATAAAGGAAGATTATGAGCTAAAATTAAAAATTGAAAAATCCAAGTCTAAAAAAGATAAAAAAAATAAAGAAAAAACAGAAAACCAAGAAAAAGAGTATGAAGAAACAGAATGTGAAGAAGAACTAACTGATGAAGAAATAGAAAGAAGGTTAGATGAATTAGAAATATAAAAACTCATTATTGATCTTGAAAAATTATTTTTCAATACATTTTTTATCAAATTCTTCTTTTAAAAATTCTTTCATATTATTACAAGCTAACTGAACCATCTCTGGAGAAGGTCCACCTGGAACTTGTCTCATTTTAACGTTTTCAAGAGGATCAAGTGATTTTTGAATTAAATCATTGGATAATTTTAACTTATCAAAGCCTAAATCATTAGCTATTCCATCAATAAATCTAGAATCTATATCCTCTATTTCTAAGCCCATTTCAATAGAGAGGTTCACTAAACGACCAACAATTTTATGAGCTGTTCTAAATGGAATCTTAGCTTCTCTAACCATAACATCAGCTAAATCAGTAACAGTTCCAAAATTAGCACCTGCTAATTCTAAACATCTTTTTTTATTAATTTTTATAGACAATACCATCTCTGAAACGATTTTTAAAGTATTATATGCTACTTCTAATGAGTTCCAAAGGTGAGGAGTTATTTCTTGTAAATCTCTATTATAAGTATAAGGAATAGCCTTTAATATAGTCATAATAGTAACCAACTCCCCATTGATTATAGTAGATTTAGCTCTAGCAACCTCAGCTACATCAGGATTCTTTTTTTGAGGCATAATTGAAGATGTGGAAGAAAATTCATCAGCTATCTCAATAATCCCAAACTCATAAGTACTCCAAAGAACCAATTCTTCACACATTTTAGATAAACTTGTTGTTAAAGTAGCTAAATCAAAAACAGTTTCAGATATAAAGTCTCGAGCTGAAACTCCATCCATGGAATTTTCAAGATAGCTATCAAACCCAAGAAGTTTTGTAGTAAGCTCCCTATTAATTGGAAAACTAGTTGTAGTCATAGCTGCTGAACCAAGAGGATTTTGATTAACTCTTTTATAAGTATCATTTAACCTTTCATAATCTCTTCTTAGTGCTTGAGCATAAGCCATAAAATTATGAGCCATGGTAATTGGTTGAGCATGTTGAAGGTGAGTATAACCTATGGTAACTGTTTCTTTATGTTCTTCAGCTAATTTTACTAATCCTTCAATAAATTCCAAAATAGCTATTTGAACCTCAATAATTTTAGACCTAAGTGTTAATCTAACATCAGTAGCCACTTGATCATTTCTTGACTTAGCAGTGTGCATAAAACCTGCTACCCCTTCACCAACCATGTCAGTAACATAATTTTCAACTGCCATATGGATATCTTCAACAGAATGATCAAAATTAAGTGCTTCAAAACCTTCTTCTTTTAATTTAGTTAAAGCTTCAAGTATCTTATCAGCTATTTCTTCATCAATTATATCCTCATTTTTTAACATCAATACATGTGCAAAGTTACACTTAACATCACTATCAAAAATATACCTATCAGCATCAAGTGAAGATGTATATATAGCAGCATCTTCTGTCATCTTCTTATCTAGTCTTCCACTTCTTAAATTCAATTAAATACACCTTTCAATTAAATATACCTATAAAAAATTATATAAATTTAATTTTTATAATAATTCTAATTTAAAATATTCCAATATTAGTATAATAATTCTAAGATTCTATAATATCATTCTTATAATGTTTTAATTTTTATTAATTTAAATCTAATAAAAATAAGCTTAATAAAAATCTATCAAATCTTTTATGTATAATTATATTTTTATTCTAATTTCTATTTAGTAGTTACATATACTTATTAATTTTTATCTTATTTATAAAAATTTTCTATTTTTATAAGTTTAAAAATGAAATTTTTATTATTTATAAAATAAATATCTGAATTGGAAAATTTTTAATAGAAATGAATTAAGAAAAAACAATTAATAAAATAATTTAATAAAAATAAATTAGAAACTTAAGAACATATTAAAAAGAATAATAAAATGGAATAAATTATAAAATAATAATATATTTTAAAATTATAATAAAAGTAATAATAAAACTAATAATAAAATTAATAATGAATACATATATTAATAAAAATAATAAAGATAGTAATAAAAATAATAATAAAAAAATAATGATAAAAATAATAAAACTAATAAAAATATTGATAAAAATTAATAAAATTATTTAATAAAACTAAATATAATAAGCTAATAGAATATTAAAAATTTTTATAAAATAAAAAAATTAAAAAGAAAAATTAATCTTTGTTTTTAATCTCAGTATATCCACATTTTCCACAAGCATATCTATCACCATGATCAGCCATAAATACACCACCAGAACAACGAGGACAAAACGGATTTTTCCTTTTTAATTTATCACCATCAACTTCGTAAAGTGTAGATTTTTTCATAATTTAGTCCCTCCAGACTATTATATTATACAATAATTATACAAGTGTTCTTCAGATTCAGATTTTTATTCTGATTCTTCAGATTCATCATCTTCAACAACTTCAACTTCTTTATTTTTAGCTAATACATGTTCAGTTTCAATATTTTCCAAACTTTCAATTGAACCATAAATCTTTGCATAGCCAGAAGCTTTAGTTTGACCATAATGAGGTTGAAGTGAATCAACCACAATTAAATCTTTTTTAGAATCTAATAAAGCTACTAACTTACTTTTAACATCTAATAATTTAGGTGTAGCCTCACCAGAATAAATACAATCAAATTTAACCTCAGTTCTATCTAATACTTTATTTTCTTTCTTATTTAAAATGTCAATTTCCATTTTTAAGCCTCTTTAACTTAATAAAACTTTATTTTTAATAATTTCAATTATCTACTTTTTTGAACAATTTAAGTAGCTCATTAGCTCTTTTTTTTACTTCAAAAACGTTTAAAAATACTAATCCTTCATTAGGTTGTCCATATAAAACAACCGCATTATCAGGAGCCATAACAATACATGGAAGAACTGCAAGATCTTCTTCCCCTTCTACAACAATTAATTGTTTTACATCATCATTTGTTGCTTTTTTGATAGCTAGATCTATGGTTTCCCATAGTTCATCAGTGATAGTTCCTGGAGGATTCTTTGTAAATAAAACATTTTCATTATGATTAAACTCATTATTATGAATTATTTTATTATTATGAATTTTTCTTTGAATTAAGTTATCAATTATACTAATATTTGGATAAATATTTTTACTGTGAAGATTATTGGTAGTCTCATCTCCAACAGATATTAAAAATTTAGATGAAATAATTTCAGGTAAAGCATCTTCAAAGAAAGGATATAATTTACCTAATGGCTTTTTAAACTTATTCCTATCAGTTTCATCTAATATTAACACTATTATACCTCTTAAATCTCATATGAAATTTTTAAATTTTTAGTTTTATAATCATTAATCAAAGTCATAGCCAAATCATCTTACTCTAAGAGCATATTCTCCAGGTAATTCAATATGCAATTCTTTAGCTATATCCGAATTTTCTGGATCTATAATTATTAAAAGACCACTCCAATTAGTTGAAGTAGGGTTATTACAAACTGGACAACGTTCTCTAGTAGATATTCTTTTACATGAAGTACAAGCTTTAATACTCATTTATAATACTTCCTGATAATTAAAACAAATAATACTTTTATGTATTATTTTTTACTTTTATTTTTCTCATCTTCAATCCACTCAAACCTTCCTAAGTTAGGCTGTCTCATAGTAAGCCCAATCCTAGTTTCTTTAGTGGATTTACCCTTTAAACTAACAGCAACAATTCTAGCTCTGACAAAGTTTCCTTCTTCAAGAGTTTTTTTAGATTCTTTAGCAAGTAATGCTCCTCTTTTAGAATCATAATTAATATAATCGTCTGTGACTTGAGAAACATGAACTAAACCATCCATTGGACCAATACGAATAAAAGCTCCAAATTCAGCTATTTCAATTACTTCACCATCAATTATTTCATATAATTCGGGTTTAAAGAACACTGCATTGAAAACTACCTCATGATAAGCAGCACCATCGCCCATTATTACTTTACCTTCACCAATGACCTCTATATTGTTAACACTAACAAGCAAACCTAATTTTTTATCAAGTCTGCCGTTATAAGTCTCATTAAGAGTTTCAATAGCTACTTCTTCCAGAGGATCCTCAAACTTATAAGGAGGAATTCTCACAGTATCCTCAATTTTTGTTAAATAGTACAACTAAATCCCTCATAATTAATTTATTGATAAATATTATTTAATATTGAATGAATTTAAGATTTTGAATAAATTTAATTTTTGAATAAATCTAATATTTTAATAAATCTAATATTTTAATAAATCTAATATATTAATAAATCTAATGTTTTGAATGAATTTAAGATTATATAATAATGAGATTATATAATACTAATATATGATATTATCCTAATATTTCTCTTTATACAACTCAATAGATCTAATAGCTTCTTTTTTAGCCATTTCAGCGTTATCCCAATTAAGAACTTCCACTTCTTTACCTTCAAGATTTTTATAAGTTTTAAAGAACTCTGCAATCTCATCTAAGATATGTGATGGAACATCAGATATATCATTAATATCTTTAAATTTAGGATCATCCACAGGAACAGCTAAGATTTTATAATCTTTGTCTCCACCATCAATCATCCCCATTATTCCAATTGGTTTTGAAGCAATAACACAACCTGGAAAAGTTGGTTGTTCCATTAATACCATAATATCCATAGGATCCCCATCATCATAAACAGTTTGAGGAATAAATCCATAATCAGCAGGATAAACTACTGAAGAGTACAAAACTCTATCTAAAGCAAAAGCTTCCATATCTTTATCATATTCATACTTGTTTCTTGATCCTTTAGGAATTTCGATTACCGTATTTATTACTTCAGGAAATTCAGATCCGGGATTTAATTCAGTCCATAAATTCATATTTCCACCATTATTAATATTTAATTACTATACATTATTATAATATTACTATAAATTATTAGCATTATTATAATATTATTCTATATAATTATAATAATTTAATAAAATTAATAATTTAAAAAATTTTAATAAAATTATTAAAGTTGTATTTTAAATATTTAGAAGGATTAATAATAATTATTTAATATTACTATTCCAAATACCCATCAAAGACAACATATTTCTTTTGACGCAAATAAACAACAGGTATGCCTTTTTTTCTTGCTCTTTTTTTTAGTTCAATATCATTTGTTGCTAAAACTTTCGAAATTCTAATTAAAGCATCATCAACAGATTCGTCTTTATTTAAAGAAACATCTTTTATCTCAACAACTCCAGATTTGGCTATTTTAAGACCAATTCCTGCTGCAACCCTATTTTTGCCTTTTAAATTTTTCTTTAAACCAACCAACTCATTTATTATAAATTTTGTAGTAGCTAATTTATAAGAAGGAAAAGCTTTTTCAAGTTCATCTATTATATCAACATTGAACTGAAAGGGAATCATGAAAAATTTGTATCTATTATGATCTCTTTTTCACAACAATTTTTAAAATTACTATTGGATGATTCCATAACCAATCAATCTCCAACGAGCTCCAACTCTACGACTCAAAGCTACCCTATCTCCTTTGTCAGCACAAACAGGTAATTTTAAAGTTACTTGAACATTACCTTTAACTTTTGTTACAACACCAATTGTAGTAGTTGTACCACAGTTTATCATTAAAGGCTCTTTAATTTTAATTGGAGCTACATCTCTTTCTTCTTTAGTGCCAACAACACGATCTAAAAGATGAGTTTCCATTTCAAAGCTATGTAAAACATCAGGAAGAGTTCCAGGTTCTCCAGCTACAGAACCAGAAAGAGAATCTGCTTTTGTAAGTGATGGATCTAATTTAGTAGCTACACCTATAAGTCCTCCAGGTCCAACTTCATCAACGTCTTCTCCACCAACATTCAATCCAACAATTTTTGATTGTAAAGATATCCAAGCATTTCTTCCATCCCTCTTATTTTCAATACCTGGACGGATTTCAATATCTTGACCTTCTTTTAATGTACCTTGAATCAAAGTTCCACCGATAACTCCCCCTCTAATATCATTAGGATGAGAACCAGGTTTATTAATATCAAAAGACCTAGCAACATGCATTCTAGAAGGTTTATTTGGATCTCTAATTGGAGTTTTAATTTTTTTATCAATAGCATCAATTAATATATCAATATTAGCTCCTTGTTGAGCTGAAACAGGAATAATTGGTGCGCCTTCTGCACAAGTACCTTTTACAAACTCTTGAATCTCATTATAGCTCTCAATAGCTCTTTCTTTAGAAACTATATCTATCTTATTTTGAACAACAATAACATCGGTTACTCCAATAACATCAAGAGCCATTAAATGTTCTTTAGTTTGAGGTTGAGGACAGTATTCATTAGCAGCTATTACAAGAACTGCACCATCCATTATTGCAGCACCAGATAACATAGTAGCCATAAGGGTTTCATGCCCAGGAGCATCAACAAAAGATACTTTTCTTAAAAATTCAGTTTCTTCTCCACAGTGCTCACAAGTTATCGCTGTTGTATAGCATAAAGGTTCACCACACTTGTTACATTTTCTAAATTCAATATCAGCATAACCTAAACGAATAGATATGCCTCTTTTTGTTTCTTCGCTGTGAGTATCTGTCCAGATACCTGATAATGCTTTGGTAAGAGTTGTTTTACCATGATCGACATGACCCACTAGCCCTATGTTAACATCAGACTGTACTTTCACAGATTACACCTGCTGTGTTTTTATTTTGAAAATATTCTACAATTCCATACATAATATTTCACTGATAATAAAATAACTATAAATAACCAAATTATTCTTCTGAAGACTCATCTTCATCAGTACTTGGATTAAGTATAGCATCAATAGATTTATTACCTGCTTCAGTTACAATAGTGTTAATTTGAACAATATCATCAGATATAGTATTTCCTCTTAATGTTTTTCTTCTTTTAACACCATCAGCTTTAGGTTTGTAACCTATACCACCAGATAATAAACTTTTAATCCTTCTAGGACCTTCGATATCTTTTTTCATTGGAAAACCATTTTTATCACTACCACCAGTAATTTTTAAAGTATATCCATCGAGTCCTATTAAATCCCCACTTAATTCATCACCAATAGCTAAACCAATGATTTGTCTTTCATTAGTATCTACTTCAATTTGATGACTTTCTTCTTTTTCTGAAATAACAACTTTAAATACCAAAAAATTCCTCCTTTAAACAAATTTAAACGATTGATCTTCAATAATTGAGAACAAATAAAAATTCAATCTAACAAAAATTCAATATAATCTAAATTAATTATAATCTATACATATAAATATAACATATTTTATCTTAACATATAATCTATATTTACTATATATTTATTATAACCCATTATATTATTTTTATTATTAATATTTTTATTAGTTTTATTATTATTAGTTTTATTATTAATATAATTAATAATTTATTAAGTATTATTAATCTAATTAATCTATTTTATTAGTTTTATTGTATTTATTATAATTTTAAAATCTTATAATTTTAAAATCTATTATTATTTTATAATTTATTCTAGTTTTATTACTCTAGATTTATTACTAATCTAATTATTAATTTTATTAACTTTATTAATATTAACTTTATTAATATTAATTTTATTAATATTAGATTATCTATTATTAATTAAGCTTATAATTTTATTAACCTTATTCAAAAAGTCCAAATGTACCCCAATCAGGATCAATTTTTCTTTTGATAGTTAATATTTCATTTAAGGTTTCAAATTCATCTTCAGTTAATTTATCCTTAAATTCTCTTTCTAAAATTTTATAATGCTTTTCTGGAATATCAACATATAGATTATCTCCTTCTTCAAAATCTTTTCCAACAATCGCATCCTTAATTGCCATTGCAACTTTTTGACCTTTGCTTATAGAAGGTAGATTATCTCCTTTGTCCTGCATACTTTCAATGGATCCAACAACATTCCCATTATGATTCATTAAAGATAAACCTTGCTTTATAGTTCCACTGAGAACCTCAATTCCTGCAATAGCAGGTTTACTCTGCCTAAATATAAGTTTAGGAATAATTCTAATTTTTGCAGGTTTAATTATAGCATCCAACCACTTTTGTCTCTGCTCTTTTTCTTTTTCTTTAATCCAAACATCATATTCTTCAGTAATTTGATATATTACATTACCAGAAAAGAGTTTTATCTCAGAATTATCCAATTCTTCTTGGGCAGTTGGGTGAACTTTAACATTAAAAGCAATTATAACCCCATGAGATGGATCTTCTTGCTGTACAATAGATGCATTAATAACATCTCTTTTAGAAACATCTCCAATTTCAGCAGTTCTAATTGGAATATCCATAGACTGTAATAAATTTACAAGAGCTTCAAGAGAACCAAGAGTATCGGCTTTAGCCATTACTCCATTTTCATTGGTATGGATTGTGATATCTTCAATTTCCCTTAAAATTTCCTCTTTAACATGATCTCCATCTTTAGTTACTCTCAAAGGAGAACCGGAAATAACATTATCAAGATTAGGAGCTGCAATTTTTATACCAGCTGCAGCTACTACTTCATTAACTTTTTTAAACTTTTTCTTTGAATCTCTCATCTCTTCTAAAGGAAGAGGTCTTAAAATTGACCTAATTTTAGTTGTAAGAACATCTCCTACTTCCATCAAAGCAACTTCATCATCCTTTTTTAGAATACCATCATATATAATAGCATCTACTGTAACTCCAAGCCCAGTTTCTTCTTTAATTTCTAAAACCGTTCCTTTTGCAGGAGAATTTTCCTCAATTTTTAATTGTTCAGTTAGATATTCTTGAGCAAGTCCAAGTAACATTGCAAGTAACTCTACAATTCCTTCTCCAGACTTAGCACTAATAGGAATAATACTAATTTGAGAAGAAAAGTCAGTTATACGATCAAATCTTTCAGATTGAAATCCTTCTTTATGTAAAATTCCAACCAGTTCATAAATTTGTTTATCTAAATTCAATTGAGTATTTTGAGCTTGATTTGAAAAAGATTTTGAAAATGAAGTGTTTTTATGAGTTTCCCATCCAAAAATCCTATCTATTTTATTTGCAGCTATTATGAAAGGAGTTTTATACATTTTAAGAATGTTTAAAGCTTCGAAAGTCTGAGGTTTAAAACCTTCATTAATATCCACAATAAGAATAGCTAAGTCTGCTAATGCTCCTCCACGTTTTCTAAGACTAGTAAAAGCTTCATGACCAGGAGTATCAATAAAAAATAAACCAGGGATATCTTTTTGAATAGATAATTTTCCAATGAAATTTCCACATATATTTTCTATTGTCTCTATAGGTATTTCAGTAGCACCGATATGTTGGGTTATTCCACCAGCTTCTTTAGATGCAATAGTACTTCCTCTGATAAAATCAAGGAGAGTTGTTTTACCATGATCCACATGGCCAAGAACAGATACAATAGGGGATCGAATCTTCATAATTTTCTAATTTATAATTTTATAGTATGATTAAAAATTAACAAATATTATTCTAATAAATATTTATTCATAAATCCAAGGGTCATCAGCTATTTTATATTCACAAATTTCATCTTCATTGAAAAATAAAGATATCTCCCTTTCAGCAGAAGCTGGAGAATCAGAAGCATGTATAATATTTCTACCCATATCCATTGCAAAATCTCCTCTTATAGTACCAAGATCTGCTTCTTTAGGATTAGTAGCACCAACTATCTTTCTAATCAATGATATCGCATCATCACCTTTAATTACCATAGCAAATGAAGGAGATGAAGTTATATAACTAACTAAATCATTGAAAAAAGGTTTTTCAGAATGTTCACCATAATGCTCTTTTGCAAGATCTTCATCTATCTTTAAAAGTTTTGCAGCTACAACTTGAAGTCCTTTTTCTTCAAATCTAGTTAAAATTTTTCCCATGATTCTTCTTTGCACAGCATCAGGTTTCATCATAACAAAGCTTTTTTCCATCATCTTTTTAACCTCATGAATTAATTTATGAATTAAATTTATTATTAGATTTAGCATTATATTTATTAAATTTATTATTTATTATTAAATTAATTATTAATTAATACTAATTATTAATTAATATTAATAATTAATTAATATTAAAAATTAATATAATTAAGTAATACAATAGAATAGTTATTAATAGATAATTATTAGATTATTAAATCATGAAATTATGAAATTCATATCTAATTTTTATAGCTAAATAAACCATTATAGCTACTAATCATGTATCTAATCTAGTTTATAGCTAAAATTAAGTTATTAATAAGCATTAATAAATAAATATTAAATGAATATTAAATACCTAAAAATACCTAACAATAAATAAATGAAATAATATTATTTGATAATATAACTTAGTTATATCACCATAATATTAATTTTCTTTTACCCATTTAACTTTTCTTGGAACTCTTCCAAGCTTAATCATATTTTTTTCACATTTACTACTACAGAAGAAGTATATGGAACCATCTTTTTTAACATACATTTTTCCAGTACCTTCTTCTATCTCTTCTTTACAAAATGAACAAGTTCTCATTATATTCACCTTTAGAATTTAAGTTAATTAAGAATATCCTAATATCTAGCTAAAGCACAGCATAAAGCCATAGCCAATTAAGGAGTCTTAATCTCCTTAGCTTCTCTAATTGTGTCTAATAACATCAAAATATCGCCTTGTCTAACAGGACCCATAATATTTCGAGTTAATATTCTTCCCTTGTCTCTTCCATCGAGGATTCTGCACTTAACTTGCATTACCTCACCAGTCATTCCAGTTCTTTTCAAAACTTCAATGACTTCTGCTGGACTTCCTTCTTCCATATAATCACCTGTTAATAATTTTAGAGCATTTTATTATTTAATGCTCTTTAAACAGATCAAGAAAAATAATTAATTATTAAAATAATTAATTTTTAAGTTCTTCGACTTTTTCCACAACTTCTTTTACTAGCTCTTCAGCTTCACCAGCATCAACAATAGCAGCTGAAGCAGTACCAACATTCAAACCTGCTGCTCCACCAACTTCTTCTTTGGTAGGCAAGTAAACATAAGGAATTTCTTTTTCTTCAGCAAGAACAGGAATGTGTGCAACAATCTCTGCAGGATCAACATTTTCTGCAATTACAACTAATTCTACATTTCCTCTTTCTATAAATTTAGTAACTTCGTTAGTTCCTTTAGCTACTTTTCCAGTATTCCTTGCGGTTTCTAATGCTTCTTCAGCTTTTTCAGCTATTTCTTGTGGGGTGTCAAATTTTACATAAATTGCTTTTGCCATATTATTTACCTCCTTTTTCATCTGGCATTTGCCATCCATCGGCAAATATTATAACTGCAGTTTTAAAAACATTATTTTTTAAAAACATTATAATAATCACTATAAATAATAAATACTATAATAATTTAAAATACTATAATATTATCTAATAATACTATAATATTATTTAATATATCATTTTATTAGAGATTACTTAATATTATAAATTATCTGCTGTTATAATAAGTATATCATATTAAATATTTTATAAATGTCTATAAAAAGAACTAAATTGACTATGAAAATAAAATAAGCTAAAATTAAGATATCAACAAAAATATTATTAAATATAATTATTGATTTTAGCTAAAACATCATTACACAATAGTTAAAAACTAATTGCATCAATTATAGCCTTATAATCTCAAAAATTTAGAATTCTGAATAATATTAAAACAATTCAGATAAAATCATTTAAAATATTAATAAAAATATTAATGAAATATAAAGTCTTGAGAATAGACTATAATAAATATATTTTCATAGCTTATAAAGTTTTTCAATATCTGATTCTAAATTCTAATTATATACCTAATTATTATATTAAAAAGTAGTTATTATTATTTATATTATCATAATATTTAACTTTTAATAAATAACTTCTATAAATATAAAGTTGCATATTAATTATTGATTAATTCAATATATAAAATTCAATATTTAAATATAAATATCTAATATTAAATAATAGTATTCAATATAAAGCAAAATAGAAATAAACTCATAAAATATATTAACAAATTAAATAATTAGAAATAAAAAACTAGAAATAAAAAATTAGAAATATATAGTTCTTAGAAATAAAAAAATAAAATAGAAAATATCTTACAAATAAACCAATACTAAAAGCAAATAATATCCTTACTGTATATCATTACTATATAGTATTGAATAGTTTTACTAAAAGTAAAACCATTAACTATTTATATATAATTAACTACAAGTTTTTGTAGCCAATTTAATATCTTCTACTTTTACAGTTTTTCTACCAGCATGTCTTGCAAATCCAACAGCTTTAGCAGCAATGTCGTTTCCACATTCTTCGATTGCTTCAGCTAATGCTTCTTTAGCACCGTCACTGACTCTGTCAGCACCAGCGTTTTTTAAGATTCTACCGATAGGAGCAATTGGTAATTCCATATTTTCACCTCATAATTTTGTAATTATAAGTGTATCTTTCATCATATATAAATATATTGGTTCTAAATTAGTAAATTTCAATATCCCACCAACCTAGTCAATTTTATTTTATATTAAAGATTGGAATTTTTCATTATTCGATATCTATACAAGACCACTTAACTAAATAAATTTAGATAAAATTTTCATAAATTAAGCTCAACTCATAGCCATTACAATTATGATTTCAAAAATATAGAATTAATATTATAAAAATAAAGTCAAGTTTAATAATTAATAAATTTTGCAGAAATTATAGAAATAATAACATACTTTAAATAGAAATACGTTTCAAAAATAATGAAAATAAAAAATAAAATAAAAATCTAGTAAAAAAATAGAATAATTTGATAATAAAATAATGGTATTAATAACAATATTAATTTTAATAAAATTAATAATAAGATTAGTAATAATAAAACTAAAATAATAATATTAATAATAATAATGAAATTAAAAATAGAATAATAAAAAATAATAAAATAAAAGAATAAATAATAATATTCAAAAAATAAGTAAAAATATTTAAAAATTATTTATTTAATAAAACTTTTTTTAAAGCATCAACATCTGCATCAATCTCGATAGGTTCAACACAAGCATTGATAGCAGTGTTTGGATCTTTAAGCAGATGTCCAGTAACTATACATACAACTTGTTCACCTTTATCAATTATTCCTTCGGCAACAAGTTTTTTAAGACCTGCTATTGAAGCAGCTGATGCAGGTTCAACCCCTATTCCTTCTTTTCTTGCAAGTTCCTTTTGAGCTTCTAAAATCTCATCATCAGTAACAGTTTCAGCAAAACCATTAGAATCATAAATAGCTCTCAAAGCTTTAATAGAACTTACTGGAGCTCCAATTCTAATAGCTGTAGCTATAGTTTCAGGATTTTCTGTTGGAACCAGATCCATAGTATTCTTTCTAAAAGCATTTACAATTGGACATGCACCTTCTGCTTGAATACCAGTCATCATAGGAAGACTATCAATAAAACCTGCCTTATAAAATTCAGTGACTCCTTTCCAAATAGCAGAAATATTTCCAGCATTACCTACTGGTAAAATAATCCTGTCTGGAGATTTCCATCCAAGTTCATGAACAATTTCAAATCCAATTGATTTTTGTCCTTCAAGTCTATAAGGATTAATAGAATTAAGAAGATATAAATGTTTTTCAAGAGCAAGAGCTGTTACAGCTTCAAGAGCTTCATCAAAATTACCAGTAACTGAAAGTACTTCTGCTCCATGGAACATTGCCTGAGCTAACTTTCCGAGAGCTACTTTTCCACTCGGAAGAAGAACAACACATCTAAGACCAGCTCTAGCTGCATAAGCTGCAAGTGATGCAGAAGTATTACCAGTAGAAGCACAACCAACAGTATCCACACCAAGTTCCATAGCTTTAGTCATCCCAACACTCATACCACGATCTTTAAAACTTCCAGTTGGGTTTGAACCTTCTACTTTAACAAAAAGTTCAATTCCAAGTTCACTGCCTAACTTATCACATTTACAAAATGGAGTTCCACCTTCATCTAAAGAAACCATCTTAGTTTCATCAACTGGCATAAACTCTTTATACTTCCATAATGTATCTTTTCTACAATCAAAAATATCTTTAGAAATATCTAAATTTTCAATATCTATACCTACTTCTAATACAGAACCACACTCTTTACAAGTGTATATAACTTCATTATCCTTATATTTTGTATTACAATTTACACATACAATCATAAAACCACTTTAATATAAAAAAATTTAATATAAAACTATTTTGATAAGCAAAAAATATAATATAATTATTTTATTATAAATTAAATCTATTATAATCACCTAACATACAATAATATATTATTTTTTATTGATAATAATATATAAATTTAATATATAATCACAAATTCAATGTTAAAAAATTATAAAATTATAAATGATATATAAATATTATGAATATATCCCTAAAAATATAAAAACTATTTTTATAAAAAATATAAAAATTATTTATAAAGTTATGAATATATTTATAAAAATTATTTAATAAAATTAAAAATATTGTTTATAAAAATTATAATTATTATTTATAAATAATTATTATTTACAAAATTATAAAAAATATAAATATAATTTCTCTCTAAAAAAATAATATTATAATGATTAGAAGATCATGAAAAGTCTAGCTATGCCTATAGTAAGATAAGCCTCTATAAATGCAGCTATTATAAATAATACAACTGAAAAACCTAATAAAACTAAAGATTGAGTTAATCTATTTATATTATTATTTAAAGAATTAGCTATCCTATTTTTTACTGATAATCTAACCTCATCATTAGTAATAACTGGTTTAACAATACCTTTAAAAAATTCAACTAAGAATTTAAACATGATAAATCCACTTGAGCCTGCAATAATAATAGCAGGAATTTCAAATATTCCATGAGGTAATGTTAAAAGTAAAAATGAATACAAAGGCATTTTAGTCGCAAAATATCCAATAAAAACACCATTAGAAATTAAAACAGAAGCAGTTAACAAACCAAAGGTTATAGCTCCACAATATAATATTATACCAACATATACATTATTAAAAAATATTGAATCATGAGTTAATTGGATATCTCCTTGTTGAACTCTTTCACGAAAAGAATTAATCACAGGATTCATAGCTTCTGAAATATAAGATGCAAAAAAGTATCCAAAAAGCATTGGAATAACAAATAACAATGTTGAAAATAAGATTATAAATTTGTTCTCTGAAAATGCACTCTTCAACTCATCCCATATAATAGAAAAATAATATCTAATATTTTGCAGTATACCACCTATTAATTAAATTTTAATCGATTTTAATTAAATCATTAAGAATCTATTTAATAAAAGATTCCAAATGAATTAATATATTAGTAAATCATTCTATAAATAATATATTATTTAATGAATTAAATAGTTTTAATAATAAATAATTTTAATAATTTATTATTAAAAATAATAAAATTAAGCTTTTTACATTAGATTTTTTAAGTTAAGTTTTTTAAATCTTAAATTAATTTTGAATAAAAAATAACTCAAAAAATGTTATTTTAAAAATTATAAAAGAGTTTTTGCGATTTCTAATGACTCTTCCCTCTTATCAGCTAATCTTTCAAAGAATTTTTTCATTTTTTCTGCAGTAATTGTTTTACATTCTCCACAAAGCAAAGTTCCATTTTTACAATTCTCATAAACATTTTTAAGTTCATCATCATCATCAATTAAATGATATACTAACATTTCATAAACAACACATTGATCAGGACAACCACCAAGTTTTTTTTGCTCTTCTAAACTTTCACGACCACCAGTTTTAGCTGATTTAACTTTCTTTTCAGCTTCATTTGGAGAGTCATTTAAGTAAATAGCTGTTTTTGGATCACTACTTGACATCTTACCTCCAGTAAGCCCTGTAAGAAATCTATGATATGTAGAAGAAGGAGGAATAAAACCATATTTAGATTTAAATCTATCAGAAATATCACGAGTTAATCTTATATGAGGATCCTGATCTACACCAACAGGGACAACAACATGTTTCGGACCACCATATTCTTCTATTTGAGGAAGTAAAATATCAGCTACCTGAACAATAGGAGCATATAAATGAGATATACTTGTAGATGGAGAAAACCCATATATAGCTTTTAATTCATTGAAATTAGTTTTTTTAGATAATTCAAAAGCCAAATTTTTAACAGGATCATGTTCTGACTGTAAATAAACCAAAACATTTTCATCAGTTAAATCAAGCCCAAGGGCAATATAATTAGATAAATATTCTGTAACAGCCATTTCTTTTGCCTGATTAAAATCAATCCCTCGTGCACCATATGATTCCATATCAGCTATAGGTAAAGATAAATTTCCACCTTTTTTAAGATACCATTTAAGTTGATCTACAACCATTTTATGGCCTATATGCATCTTTCCACTTGGCATCATGCCTGAAACAACAGCAAATTCCTTGTTTTTGTTTACCAAAGGAATTATTTTCTCAAAATCTCTATGTCCAAATATAACTCCTCTTGTCATGAGAGGTAATGGATCTTCAATATCTTTTAAAACACTGGAAAATTTTTTTATTCCAAATTTATTTACTAATTTATCATAATCAACTGATGATGATGCCCATGGGTCAATCAAAAAATCACCTAAAACTTCTAATATAATACTAAAATCAATACTCAATCAATACAAATGCAAGAAATACAAACTAATACTACAATAAATACAAATACAAACTATTAAATCAATACTATAATTAATACTATAATCAATACAAATACGAACCAATATTACCATCAATAGAAATCAATATACAATCAAACAAATATAAATAATAAAAATACAAAACAATAATCAACAGTATAAGATAATAATATAAACTTAGTATATTAATATATTATATATTTAAAAAATCTATAATATATATAAATTAAGGTCTAGTCCATTCTATTTTATAGTAAGTAATATCCTCTTCATCATCTACAACAGCCATTAAAAGGCTTTTTTTAACACCATGAGATACCCTTACATAGCTAGCAAAATCTAAAGCATTAATATCATAATCTTCATGTATGATTTTTACAAGATATTCAGAATGACCATCTCCTGGAGACTTTCCCCTTTCATAAAGTCTAAATTCAGAACCATATTTGAAACCAGTTTTTATGATGTATCCTCTATCTTTTAAATCATTATACACACAGTACTTTGCATAGTTTCCTTTTTTCTTGATAATCTCCCTGATATAATTTATTTCTAATTTTTCATCAGAATCTACATTATAAATATTCAACCTTCCATTTTCCATTAAATAAAAAGCCTCAATAAGAGAAAGTTCAAGAACACTATCTTCAAGCTTTCCAAAAAAACTTTTCTGATTAAGAGAAATAGCTTTTTGATTAAGGTTTTCTTTAATAGTTATAGTCACTATTTCATCAGTTAAGCAGCCGCGCATTTAATACCTCTTAAATTCATACTAAGTATGATTATAAACTATTTTCAATACAATAAATCATGATTTTTGAATAAATTTAAATTATAATAAAGATTATTTGAAATATATACCTAAAAAATATATCTAAAAAATATGTATATAAAATAAATACATAATATAGAAATTATGGATAAACATACAAAACATAATAATTATAGATAAAAATATTTAATAAAATATTAGATAAAATATATAGAAATTATAGATAAAATATAGATAAAAAACACCTATAATATATAAAAAAATACCTAACAAGAATATCTACAAGAATCTAATAAAAATAATTTTTATAGATAAATAATATCTAGCACAAATAATACTCATAATTATTTTTAAATATAATTCTTATTAAATAAATTATTTTTTATCTAAACCAGTTATTCTAATTCCTGCATGATGAGACTTATTTTTAATATTAAGACCTATTAACAAAGGAGTAATTTTTTCAACAATTTTAGTTCTTGATAAAGGTCCACAATCAATTGCATTAACTCCTGGAAGTTTATTAACAAGTTCAATTGCTTTTAATTTAGATTCATCATCATCTCCACAAACTAAACAATCACAATCAATTTTTTCTTCGTGATTCATCAAACTTGAGGAACAAATATTGCTATATGCAGACACAATACTTACATCCTTATCTTTTAAAATAGCTGCAGTCCTTTCAGCTGCAGAACCTTCCCAAACTTCTACAAATTCAGTTGGTGATCCTCCAATATTAGAACTAAGTGATGCAGTTGCATCAATAATAATTTTACCATCCACATAATCTTTTATACTGTCTAAAGTAGCTTTTTGAGCTTGAAGAGGTACAGTCAATATAATTATATCCGCAATAATTGTTGCATCAGGATTACTCAATCCTTCTAAGTTTTCAATATTTGTCTTACCTAAAAGATTTTCAATTTCAGCAACTGCATTCTCTGCTTTTTCAGCTTTTCTTGAGCCAATAACAACATCTTCACCACTTTTTGCATAACGCAAAGCTAATCCTAATCCTTGATCTCCGGTTCCACCTATAATAGCAATTTTCATATTTTATCCCTCATATCAATTATTTTCTATTTAATAGTAATTATTTATTTAATATATTATGTTTATATCTTATATTATTACATTCATTTTATTAATCTTACACAATATAATTCTCAATTATAGTATAATAAGAATATTATATTTCTAAAATTACTAATATCTTTAAAATTACTAATATTTTTAAATAAATAGCTATAATAAAATTAATAACATTATTAATTATAATTAATAATTATAATTAATAGTTATTAACATATTAATTAATATAATTATTAACCTACTAATTAATATTATTATTAACCTAATTAATTAACATAATTATTAAATTACCTAGATAATTATTAGTTTAATAGCTAATAATTAGTAAAAAACCATTATATAGTCGTATTAATGTTTATATTAAAATGTCATATAATTGAAATATTAATTTATTTTATTAGTAAGTATATTTATGTATTCTATAATTATGTATATGAATGTATTTTTAATATTCTAATATAAAGCCATATTATATTTAAATAATATGTCTTTTTAGAATTTTGTTGAACTCCATTAATAAATATTACTTCTAAAATAGATATTGATTTTAAAAGTTACAATAAAAATTTAGAATAAAAATTTAATAAAAATTTAATAAAAATATAAAATTAAAGATAATAAAATATCCAAATAATAAAAAATAAAAAAATAAAAATAATAGTAAAATAAGAAGTATTAAATATAAAATAAGGTTTTTATAATGTTTAAAGAACTTAATGAATTTAAATCAAGGAAAAACATTTTAAAGAAAGATTTAATGGAAATTATCAAAAAATTAGCTAATAGAATTTCTGTTCATGACCTTATGTTAGCTACTGTAATATTAAGAGAAGAAGGGAAATATGTTCAATCAAGCTACAGAGAAGGATATTTTGAAATCTATATAAAATACTTTATTATGAGAATAAAAGATGTAAGAGAAGATAAAAATTATTATAATTCAAAAATATCTAATGAATCTGATTTTTTAGAAGCTATTGAATTGTTAGAAACACAATTTAAAAATAAAGAATTATATGAAAATGATAAATTTCCCCTAATTTATACAATAATCAGTTTGTATACTACCTTCATATTAAATGAACCAATACATCCTATTGGAACTCCTTTTCCAGGAAATTTAAAAGTTACTTATGAAAATGGAACTTATTTTTGTCCTGTAAAAGACAAGCAAAAAGAAAATCCAAATGCAGTTTGTAGATTCTGCATAGCTAAACAATCTGATTTTTAATATAAGTAATTAGTTAATATAAGTAATTAGAAAAATAAGATAAATTATTAGTTTTTTTAAAAAATAAAGTTTAAATAACTAGATTAGTTATTCTAAAGCTTCATTTTCCCCACCTTTAATAGCTACAACTTTTTTTATATATAATTTAGACCATATCAGTGCTATTAAACTTCCAATTATATTTCCAATTACAATTCCCCACCATACACCGTATTGACCCATTCCAAGAGGAATAGCTAATATATAAGCAAATACAACAACAAGCAATAACTCCCTTATAGCTGTAAGCATGAAAGAATCCAATCCTTTACCAACACCTTGGAAAATAGAAGCTGCAGTTGAACCCATTGGGACAAAAAGGTAAAATAGAGCCATTACTCTTAAAAAATCAGTTATAGGGCCATTTAAAGCAGCTGTTTCAGGAGAATATGTAAATAACATTGCTATATATGGTGCAAGAATAAATGTAGATACAGCTGTAATAATAGATATTATAGTTCCAATTTTAATAGAGTAGTTTTGAATAATACTGAAATTTTCATATCTTCTAGCACCAAATGAAGCTCCAACAATAGCTACAACAGAAATAGATACTGATATTATTGGAACAATAGCTATCATAAGAACTCTCCAACCAGATGAATAAATAGCTACAGCATCAGCTCCAGAAACAGATACTAAAATCATGTTTAAAGAACCTGCAAGTATTGCCATTATTAAAAACTCAGCACCAGCAGGAATACCAACGGCTAAAATCTTTTTTAAAATATCTTTACTGAAATCAAAAAATTTTAAGGATATTCTAATATAAGTATCCTTCTTAAACCAGTAAAGAATAATAAAACTTGAAACAGCCATTGATAACACAGTTGCAATCCCTGCACCTGCAATTCCATAACCCCAAGTATATATAAACAAAGGATCGAGAATTATATTGAGAATAGCTCCTAAAGACATTGCATAAGTAGTTTTTTTAACATTTCCTTCTGCACGAAGTATTCCATAAGCAGCTGCTGTAAATACAATAAATATAGACCCTGCAAAGACAATATTACCATAGGCAAGTGCAAGGTTAACAGTAACTCCTGCACCAAGCATTTCAAGAATAGGTCTTAAAAACAAGCCTAAAGAAACCATTATTATAATTGTGAATATTATTGTAAGCAATATTATATGTATTGCAGCATTATTAGCTTTATCCTTACTTCCTTCACCTATAAATCTTGATATAACAGCAGTAGCTCCAGCACCAAGACCATTTGAAAAACCGATGACTACCATGAATATAGGAGTTATAAAACCAACAGCAGCAAGTGCATTTTGACCAAGTCCAGCTACCCATACACCATCTATAAGATTGTATAATGAGGTGATCATCATAGCTATAATCATTGGTCCAGACAACTTTAATATAGCTTTTTTTGGATCTCCAAGAATAGTAGAAACACCCTCAGTTTCTTCAAAATCATTACTATCAAAATCATTATTGTTAATATTATTCTCAATATTAATTTCAGTACTAGTATTTTCAATATTATAATCAGTAGTACTATTCTCAATATTATTACAAGTACTACTATTCTTAGTATTTTTTTTGTTAATTCCATTATTTTGATCTTTTTTATCCCGATTCATCTATCATCAGCCCATCATTAAAAAAATTCATGTTGAAGTCCATTTAATTCAATTTTAATTAATAGTATAATCTATCAATAACCTAATCTATTAATAACCTAATCTATTAATAATAATATAAATTATCTATAAATTATACTAAAAAATATACTAAAAATAATAATCATACTATAAATTATAATAAAAGTTATAATATAAAGTAATAAAAATTATAATATAAAATACTAAAAATTATAAATAAACCGATTATTTTTGTGAATTATAGTATAAAACATAGTAATAAACATTATAAATTAATAAATCAAGTTATAATTAATTATTACTATATTAAAAACAATTATAAATATAAAATAATAAAATAATAAGATAATAAAACATAATAGTAAAAAAATGATTAAAAAAATGCCTAATTTAAGAACATATTAAAAACACATTTGTAAAATCTTATTTTCAATTTATTAAACAAAAATAGGGTAAAGTTTATTTAAATTCAAGTATTCTTATTATTGTATAATTATATTATGTTTTTATCATATATAACTTTTTTTAATATATAATATATTATATTCAAGATAAAAATAATGTTTTAAAGTTTTTCTATGAACTTATAAAATCTATATAAAAGTAAAATCAGAAAAATAAAATCTAAAAATAAATTATAAAAATATAATAAAAAAGTAAATTAAATAAATAAAATCTAAAAATAAATTATAAAAATAAATTATAGAAATAAAGTATTTCTATCTAAATTTTAAAATTTTATAAATCTAATTAGAACCTGCCATCTCAACACCAGTTAAAGCAGAAGCTTCAAGTGTCAAAGATTTAAGATCTTGTTTTTCAATTTTAGTAATATGAGTATTACCCCCTTGTTGAACTAACATACAAGCTTCTTCAGTCATAGCTTTAATGTATCTAGCAACTTGAACTCCTTTTTGTTTATAATCAAGTCTATGGCGTAATTGTATATTTTGAGTAGCAATACCTTTTCTACAGTTCCCTTTAAAGCACATTTGGCAAGTTTTACAACCAATAGCAACTAAAGCAGCAGTAGCTATATAAACTGCATCGGCACCAAGAGCAATAGCTTTAGCTAAATCTGCACCATTTCTAATTCCACCACCAGCAACAAGATCAACACTACTTCTAAGATTAACTTCTTTAAGTGCTTTATCAGCTTCAACAATAGCAGCTAATGTAGGTATTCCTGCATGTTCCATTATAACATCAGGTCCTGCACCAGTACCTCCCTGCATACCATCAACAACTATAATATCAGCTCCACCTTTAGCAGCTATTTTAACATCATCAGCAACACGTCCAGCAGCAAATTTAACCATAATAGGAACTTGCCAGTTAGTAATTTCCCTAAGTTGAGAAATTTTCATACTAAGATCTTCTGGACCAACAATATCCATATGTCTAGCTGGTGAAAGAGCATCAGCACCTTCAGGAATATTTCTAATTTTTGAAACTTCAGCAGTGACTTTTTCACCTAAAAGATGTCCACCCATTCCAGATTTAGCACCTTGACCAATCTTAATCTCAACAGCATCAGCATTATTTAAATAATCAGCAGAAACTCCAAAACGACCAGAAGCATACTGAGCAATTAATTTATTAGCTAATTTTCTTTCTTCTGGAAGCATTCCACCTTCACCAGTATTAGTAGCAGTTCCCGCAATAGTAGAACCAATAGCTAAAGCCATTTTAGCTTCTTTACTAAGAGCACCAAAAGACATTGCACCAATCATTACAGGAGTATCAAGTTTAAGTGGTTTTTCAGCAAATCTACCACCTAAAACAACGTCAGTCCTGCAAGGTTCACGATATTTATCAATAGGAGGTCTTGAAACCTGAGCAGGAGTAATAACTAAATCATCAAATGTAGGAAGAGATCTTACAGATCCAGTACTCCTAATTTTATAAGAACCCTGATTTGATTTTCTTGAAATTTCATTAAGAGTATCATAGGACCATATTCCTCGTTTATCATTAGCTAAAGCACTAACATTAATTGCATTATTAGGACACATTTCTTCACATATCCTGCAACCAACACAATTTTTAGTATGAACTGGATATGGATCCCCATTAATCATTTCATAAACACCATGAGGACAATTGTTTAAACAAGAAAAACATTTATTACAAATATTTTCATCCCTATCATCACACAAATACCAACAACACCCAGGGCGATTAAAATTTCTTTTACATAACATTAAGTCTTTTTCAACTTTAAAAGGCATTTACTCCCTCCTATTAAGTTTTTGAATAAATTATAAATTTTAAAAATATTATACTATAACAAACAAAATATTATAACAAATACAACAGTCTATCCAAGTAAAATATTCCAATAATATACATTATTACAGAGAATACAATATTCCAATATATATAATATTTCAACGAATATAATATTCTAACAAATACAATGATTTCTATTAAGGTTATTAATCACAGTAACAATCTTCTTCTTCATCATTACCATAAAAAGGACGTTTACTTTTAGGAACTATTTTTCTAAACTTTTTATAATCTTCATCAGATAAATCAAAATCATAGCTACTCAAAGTAGTCTTAAGTTCATCTAAATCCTCTTTAGAGATATTTAATAACTTAGCATTTTGACCTAAACTTTCAACAGAACCTTTAACATATATAGCTCCTCTAATAATAGATTCACCAGCATCTTCACCAACATCACCTAAGATAATAATACGGCCACCCATCATAAAAATACCAGTCATGAAACCAGAATCACCGCCAACAACAACAGTGCCTCCTTTCATTATCTCGCCAGTACGAGATCCTGCACTATTTTTAACAACAAGAGTACCATCATAAATTCCTTGACCAGCACCATCACCAGCAGAACCATCTACAATAATCTCTCCACCAGTCATGTTATCACCAACAAACCAGCCAGCATTACCATGAATGATAAGTTGAGCTTTATCTAACATAGTTCCTGCAAAATAACCAGCAGAACCCTCAACTTCAATATAAGCTTTTTCAGTAAGTCCTGCTACAAGATAATGCATTGCATTAGGATTTTTAATTAAAATTTTATTACATTTAGTAGACAATCCTTTTATCTTTTGATTAGCTTCCCTTGGAGTCATTGATGAAAAATCTAGCTCAAAAACCTTATTTTTACTGATATCTTTTTTATTGATATTATTTCCATTAATACCATTTCTATTAATACTATTTTCATCAATATTATTATTAGAATCTTTAGTTAAATTATCGTTAGTTAAATTGTTTGAATCCATAAATAACAACTCCGATTAAATCTCATAAACCCTAACTTCCCCAGGAGAAATCTGTTCAACTTCTTGAGTATCCATAACTTCATGGAGAGCTATTTCTTCAGAAGCAATAGCAAAAACATCATCATTTTCAGCCATTATTCCAGGACGTAAACCTAATTTATCTTTAGCTATTCCAATACCATTAGGAGTTCCAATAATATAAGAAAAAGGACCATCCATATCTTCAACAGATTGTTCTAAAGCTTCTTCAAGAGAATAACCAGTATCTAATTTATCGGCTATATAATGAACAAGACATTCAGTATCATTATTAGTTTCAAATTTATGACCTTTTCTCTCTAAAGGATCTCTAACTTTCCAATAATTCGTAATTTGACCATTATGAACAACAGTAATATCTTTTACAATATAAGTCTGAAATGGGTGAGCATGATACCTATCAACATTACTTTCAGTAGAAAACCTAGTGTGACCAATCGCATGTGTCCCTTTTACATCACGAGTATCATAACGCTCTGCAATCTCATAAACAGACCCAACATCTTTTATCATTTGGAAAGAATGACTTCCATTTAATACTATCACATCATTATCTGCATTAGCAACAGAATAACCATTAATACCCTTATTACCAGATCCAATATTATCAATACTAGTGATTAAAGGTTTTAAATCATGAAAATCATCAAGGGCTATTTTACATTTGTAAATAAAAGAATCCTCAACAGAAGGTATGATTTCATCTTCTTTAATAGGAGTTTTAACATTAATAGCATCTTGAACAGTATGAAGTAAACCTTTTTTATCAGCTACTTGTATATTTAATATATATTCGTTATCTTCAAGACCCATTCCACCATAGATTGCAAAACCTGCAGAATCTGGTCCTCTGTGCTGAAGAGCATGTAACATTTTAGTCATATCAGCTCCAACATTATGTAATTTTTTATCTTTATAAACAATTCCGGCTATCCCACACATGAAATCACCCCTGTTATTATTAATATTTAAAAAATTGATATTTAAATTAAAAATTAATATTTAAAAATTTATTAATTTATATATTAATTTAAAAATTATTTTTTAAGAATCACTATTTAAAAATTATTATCATTATTTAATTATCATTATTTAACTCTAAAATCTGATTCAGATAATACTCATGTAATCTTGTATCATCTGTTAATTCAGGATGGAAAGACATAGCTATGTTATTTCCTTGTTTAACAGCTATGATATTTGAATCAAGGACAGAAAGTATTTGAACCTGATTTTTAATATTAGAACTCTCATTTTTATTTCCATTAAGAATACTCGAAACAGAAGGAGCTCTTATAAAAACTCCAGGATAAGAATAATTGAAGATATTAATTTCATTCTCAAAAGAATCTCTTTGTCTTCCAAAAGAATTTCTTTTAACTTCAATGTCCATAATACCAAGAATATCCTGATCATAGTCTGTTTTTTTAGAAAGAAGAACCATACCAGCACAAGTTCCAAATACAGGAATCTTATTTTCAATGATTACTTTATCAATTCCTCTTTCTTTAATAAGCTTACCAATAACTGTACTTTCTCCTCCAGAAATTATAATTCCATTACATTCTGCTACTTCATTAGCATATCTAACTACTTCAGTTACAATTTCATTATTTTTACCCATGTTTTCAATAGCTTTCAATGTCATTTCAACATGTTCACTAACTGCACCTTGTAGATTCAATACTCCTATTTTAATCATAATACTATTCCTTAATATTCCTTTAATTATTAATCAAATTTAAATTTTCATTATTATTTATATATCATTTAGCTTTTCATATATCAATAGCTTTTGATATATATCAATAGCTTTTTATTATCTAGATTTAGATTAGAATTAATATTTAAATTAAATTTTATCATTTAAATAAAAAAACATTTGCATACAGATTTTAGTAATATAAAAATAATATAACAATTAAAAATTAAAATCTAATAATTAAAAATTACAATAAAATTACAATTAATAGATAATAAGGAATATTAATACAGAATATATTTATGGATAATTATCAGCAGTATTAATATAGCTTTTATCATATATAAATTTACCGGAAATATCTTTCCGATTAGTTAATTTTTCTGAAAAATTACATCAAAGAATAGATTTTTTTTTGAAATTGTTTAAAAAAATTAATAAATAATATATTATTTTTATTTTTCAACAAAAACTAATTTTATTACTTTTTATAATTATTTATAATTATTAATAAAAATAATTAAATAATAGTTAAAAATAAAATCTAAAATCTCTTATAAAAATAAAAAGAAAATATTAAAAATAAAAACAAAAAATAATGAAAAATAAAGTTATTAAAGCTTTAATAATATTATATAATAATACAATATGTTTTATAATAATATAATGTATTGATTATTTTAATAAATATATAAAATATTAGCTATTTTATATCGGTTATTTTAATAAAAATATTATTTTTAATAAAGATAGTATATTACCTATTTTAATAAAGATATAAAATACCAATTACTCTTCGATATTATCTAAAGCAAACTTAGCACCAGTTCTTACAAATCCACTATCATCATCAAGGAGTGATTTCAAAGGATCAATAGCATTTTTATCTCCTATTTTGCCTAAAGCCCATGCAGCAGCCCCTCTAACTCTCCAATCTTCATCATCAAGAATAGCTATCAAAGGATCAACAGCTTTATCACCCATACGACTTAGTGCAGTTGAAGCTTCTCTTCTAACAAGCTTATTATTATCTTTTAAAGTAGCTATAAGTGGATCAATAGCTTTTTCATCACTTATAACACCCAATAGTTTTGCAGAAGACATTTTTATATTTTTATTTGTACCTTTAGTAGATAAAGCTTCAATAAGAGGATCAAGAGACTCTTCAGATCTAAATTCAAGAATTCCAAGTGCTTCTTCTTGAACAAATTCATCATCATCATTCAAATCCTCAATAAGTTGTTTTATAGTTTTTTCCATAACAATAACTCCTATCATTTTATAAACTTTATTTCCATTAAATTTTATTATCATTTTATTCTAATTGGAAATTTTTATAAATTTCTATATAATCTATATAAATTATAATAATTTAATCTTAATATTAGATATATAATACATAATATAAATACTTTGACATAATACGAACTATATTTTAATACTTTTAATTATTTAAATATGAATTCAAAACATTGAAAACATAAAAAATTAAAAATATAACCTATAGTGTAAATTATATTATTCATAAGATAAATATTTAACTAAATCAATAAATTTAACAATAAATAAATCAAAAATTATAAATTTAAAACTAATACCAATAAAAACATCAATTAAAAAAAATATTATTAAATTATTAATTAAATTATATTAATTAAGTTATATTAATTAAATATTATATTTAATTAAGTTATATTAACTAAAAACACCAATAACAATAATCTTAATCGAGAGATAATCTATGAAAAAGGTAACAACTATAGCTGGGGATGGAGTAGGAAAAGAAGTTATGGAAGCAGGTTTAACTATTTTAGAATCTTTAGACTTAAATTATGATTTTATCGAATCAAAAGCTGGATTTGAATGTTTTCAAAACTGTGGTACAACAATACCTGAAGAAACTATAAAAAATGCTAAAAAAAGTGCAGCTACTTTATTTGGAGCTATTACTTCTACACCAAGTGAAAAAAGCCCAATTATAACGCTTAGAAAAGAACTCGATGTATTTGCTAATTTAAGACCTATAAAAACATTTGAAGGAGTAAATTCACTATTTAATAATATTGATTTTTTAATAATTAGGGAAAATACAGAAGGCTTATACTCTCAAATAGAGTCTTTTGAAAAAGAGGAAGAAAATAAAAAAAATAGTAAAATCACAAAAACAATAGCTAAACGAGTGATAACTAAAAATGCAAGTACAAAAATATGTGAATTTGCATATAAAACAGCGATAAAAAACAATAGAAAAAAAATTACTTGTGTTCATAAAGAAAATATACTAAAAAAAACTGATGGTATATTTAAAGAATCATTTTACAAAGTAGCAGAAAAATATTCAGCAAAACACCCTGATATAAAAGCTAATGATTATTATATAGATGCAACTGCAATGTATTTAATAACAAAACCACAAGAATTTGATATAATAGTAACAAGTAACCTTTATGGAGACATATTATCTGATGAAGGAGCAGGATTAGTTGGTGGTCTTGGACTATCACCTTCAGCCAATATAGGAGATAAAAATGGTTTATTTGAACCAGTTCATGGCTCTGCCCCAGATATTGAAGGAAAAGGATTAGCTAACCCAATAGCCATGATACTATCTATAAGTATGATGTTAGAATTTTTAAAAGAAGATTTTTATTCTAAACAAATTAATAAAGCTGTTGAAAATGTTTTAAAATCAAAAAAAATAGCTACTCCTGATTTAGGAGGAAATTCAAAAACATCTGATGTTACTATGGCTATTAAAAAAGAATTGGAAAGTATAATTTAAAAAACAATGCAATTAGTAAAAATTGCTTGAAAGTACCTAAGTAAATTAATAAATAAAAATAATAATAAAAATAATAGTAATAATAATAGTAATAAAATATTAATATTAACGATTATAATAATAAATATAATATAACTAATAATTATAAAAAATAATTTAAATAAATATTAATAAGAATTAATAATAGAAAAAATAATAAGAGTAATAATAGAACTCTATAAAGTTATAATGAGAAGAGTAATAAAGCTACAATGTAATCATAGTTCCAATACCTTTTGTAGTAAATATTTCAAGAAGTAGAGAATGTTTAACTCTACCATCTATAATATGAGCAGATTTTACTCCTCCTTCAATAGCCTTAACACAAGTTTCTATCTTAGGAATCATACCTCCACTTATAGTTCCATCCTTAATTAAATCATCAACTTCATCTACTTTAATCTTTTTAATTAATGATTTAGGATCATTAGGATCTTTAAGTACACCTGGAACATCGGTTAAAATTATTAATTTTTCAGAGTTCATTTTACTAGCTACTTCTCCAGCAACAGTATCTGCATTAAGATTTAATGTATTTCCATTATCATCTACACCAATAGGAGATATGACTGGAATATAATCATTATCAGTGAACATTTGTACAATTTCAGTATTTAAAGAGTCAATTTGACCAACTAGACCTAAATCAATTTCATGTTCCTCACCTGTTTCTTCATCTGTTATTCTATGAGGAGCTTTTTTAGAAGCTACAATTAATTGACTATCTTTTCCTGAAATACCAGAAGCTTTTCCACCATGAATACCAATTTTAGAAACAATTTCGGTACTAATTTTACCAACTAAAACCATTGTGACAATATCCATAGTCTCTTCATCAGTAATACGAAGCCCCTTAATAAATCTAGGCTCTTTACCCATTTTATTCATAGAACGAGTAATTTCAGGACCTCCACCATGAACAACAATTGGTTCCATGCCTACATATTTAAGTAAAACTGTATCTCTAGATGTAGAGTTCATAGCTTCTTCATCGATCATAGCATGACCACCATACTTTATCATGATTTTTTTATGATGAAATTCTTTTATATAAGGTAATGCTTCAATAAGAAGATTCGCCTTATTTGGTTTATTATTCAGTTCCTCTGACATATCTTTCACAACAAATTATTATAAAAAGATCATAATATAAAAATATTACTAAAAATATTACTAGAAATATTACTAGAAATATTAATAAATAATTTAAACTTATTTAAAAATTAAACTTATTTAAAACTATAAAGTTATCTTAAAATACTAAGTTTGTTTAAAGATAATAACTAAGCTTATTTAAATATATAAATTTATTAAAAGAATAAATTTATTAAAAAGAATAAATTAGATATAAAAAGTTAAAATATATTAATGGATGGTTCTTTTTCTGGATCATCCTTTGAATCTTTTTTATATCCATCAAAAATATTATTCAAATCTTCAACTAAAAGATCAGCCATATCTCTTGTGAAATTCTCTTTTATAACAATTCTTAAAACTGCGATATCTTCAGCATTAGCTGGTAAAGTATATGCTGGAACTAGCCATCCTCTTTCACGAAGTTTTCTAGAAATATCAAAAACAGTAAGATTATCTGCACCATCAAGATCATCTAAATTATCAAGTTTTATAGCTAATATTGGTAAAACTAACTCTTCATCTAACAATTTAAAATATCCAGTATTTTTAAGAGTGTTTGCAAGATAAGTAGCTGTTTCCATTAAATTGTTCATAATACCCGAATATCCTTGTTTTCCAAGTCTTAGAAGATTATAGTATTGTGCAATAATCATACTACTTCCTTTTGAGAAATTAAGATTAAAGGTTGGAATAATACCACCTAAATAATTAACCTCAAAAATCAAATCTTCTGAAAGATATTTTTTATCTTTAAAAATTAACCAACCAACACCAGGATAAACAAGCCCATATTTATGTCCAGAAACATTAATAGACCTAACATGAGAAAGTCTGAAATCCCATTTAAAATCAGGATCAAGGAAAGGAATTATAAAAGCACCACTTGCACCATCAACATGAATTGGAATGTCCCAACCTTTTTCTTCTTTAACATTAACTAAAAGATCATTAATCTCTTGTATTTGGTCAATTTGACCAGTGAAAGTTGTTCCAAGAACTACACCAACAGCAATAGTATTTTCATCAATATTTTCTTTAACTTTATCAGCAGTTAACGTATATTCGCCTTTTTCCATTGGAACCATCCTAAGTTCAACATCAAAATATTTGGCAAACTTCTCCCAAACAACATGAACATCAGCACCCATAACAATATTGGGATTAGAACAATCTTTACCTTCAGCCTTCCTAGTTTCTCTCCAAGTCCATTTATGAGCAAGAACTCCCAACATTATAGCTTCAGATGAACCAATGGTACTAGTACCAAGAAAATCACAATCTTTTGGAGCATTAAACAGTCTTGCCAACATATTTATTACCCTATTTTGAATAATCTCAGTTTGAGGATACTCATCATTATCAACAAAATTCTTCCCATTAGTCTGATTAATAAGCATATCTGCTTCTGGCTCCATCCAAGTGGTTACAAAACTTGCAAGGTTTAAATTAGGATTACCATCAAGATTTAACTCATCATTAATCAATTGGTACGCTGCTTTAGAAGGCATACCATCATCAGGAATTTCAAATTTAGGAATAGGTTCCGAAACATACCTAGTACCATAAATAGAAGAGTTTTTTCCAGTTTTTTTCATATCTTTTAAATTTACTTTATTTGAAAGCATATATTTCATCCTACCTTTTAATTATTTAATTTTTTATTATTAAAAATTAAAATGATAATCTATTTAATTAAATAAACATTTTTCATAAATTAAATTCAAGTAGTATACTCTGCATTAATTTTAACATAATCATAAGTTAAATCACAGCCATAAGCTATAGCATTATATTTTCCATTCTTTAAATCAATGATAATTTTTATTGATTTTTCCTTCATAATCGACTCTGCATTCTCAAGATTATCTGTTCCTTCAAAAGCTAAAATTTCACCATCAAGTACCAAGTCAACAAGATTATCATTGGAAGATATTGCAATAGTAATATCATCAGGATCTATGTGAGCTCCAGAATATCCTACAGCAGCAACAATTCTACCCCAATTAGGATCTCCACCAAAAACTGCACTTTTAACAAGTGGTGATTTAACAACTGATTTAGATGCTATTTGAGCATCAGATTTTGATTTAGCTCCTCTAACTTCCACTTCAATAAATTTAGTTGCACCTTCACCATCTTTTGCCATCTGTTTAGCTAAATCTTTACAAAGAACATTTAATCCTTCTTGAAAATTTTTATCTATATTTGAATCATTTACTTTATTTACTAAAATACTATTTTTAGATTCTCCATTTGCAAATAAAAGAACTGTATCATTAGTACTTTCATCTCCATCAACAATAACCATATTAAAACTATCATCAACTGCTTTTTTTAAAGATTCTTTTAAGGTTTTCTGATCAGCAATAGCATCTGTAGCTATAAAGCATAACATTGTCCCCATATTTGGAGCAATCATACCAGTACCTTTACAAATTCCACCAATTTTAACTTTTTGATTATTTTCTAATGTAACTTCAACAGATGCTTGTTTATAAACAGTATCAGTTGTCATTATTGCTTTTGCAGCATTTATAGAAGCATTATTTGAATTTTCAAGAACTTCGCTAGTTTGGTTAATTAATCGAAGGATAATATCCATTGGCATTTTTCGACCAATTACACCAGTTGAAGCAATTGCAATTTCAGTTTTAGGAATTTCAAAAATTTTTGAAACAATTTCAACAGTAGTTTCACAGTCAAATACTCCTTGATCACCTGTAAAACAATTAGCATTTCCACTATTAGCTATAATTGCAGACAACTTTCCATTTTCAATTGTATTCTTAGTGTATTCAACAGGGGCTGCAATAACTTTGTTAGAAGTAAAAACACCCACAACATCAGAATTTTTACAGACTATGATAGAAACACCATATTTTCCATCTCGAACACCAGCTACCTCAACTTTAGAAACAGCACATATTCCTCCATCTATTACCTTTATTTTTTCTGTAAAATCCTTATGTATATCTTTTTTTGTTATCATTATACACCTGATAAAATTAATTTAATAAAGTCTTCATAAATCTATTTGTTAATAAATTTATTTGTTATATCTAATATTTGTATATATCCATTATAAATTACATAATTAACATCAAATATCTAATAAAAAAATGTTGATAATTTATAATTTATTGTAATTTTATATTATATAACTAATTTTAAATTATATAGCTAATTTTAAATTATATAAATAATATTTAAAAGATAATACTATGAAAAATACTTAAAAGACAATAATATAAACAATACTAATACGAACAATGCTTAAAGAGGAATAGATAATTTTAAAGTTAAAATAGCAGAACACTAGCAAGCATGATTAGTAAAAATATAACATAAAATTTTAAATAAAGGAATATTTCAAATAAAGGTTTAAATAAATAAACACTATAATAAGTTTTTAATTTAAAAAGTGTATAAAAATAGGTTAAGAATACCTAAAGCAAGCTAGTTTTGTGGGGTTAACTACTATTTTTTAAAAATTTAACCTATTGTTATACTATGACTATTATTTTTTACTAAATCCTCTTCAGAGTAATAAACTCCTGAATTTGATGAATTTGAATCAGAAGATAGATTATTTTCCTCAAAAGGATATGCGTCCATATTATAATTAGGATTATCTTGACTAATATTGTTAGTTACATCAATAGTAGTATTAACTGGTTCATGAGCATCTGATGAATTAAAACTATCTCCAGATATACCAACAGCAATTCCAATACCAGACCCTAATCCAAATGCTATCAATGAGATTATTAAAGCTATTACTATCTTCCCATCATTGTTTTTAGAACTCATACTTCCTCCATTATATAAGTCGTATAATATAAGTCTTAAATCATTGAGCCACACCAATGAATTTGAAAAGTATATAAATCCACCCTTAAAGATTTAAATACTATTTTCAATTGCAAATTGATTTTTGAAATTGAAACATCCGCCAACTAATTCATAAACAATCTTAATCATTCGTATGATCTTTAATTACCCTTATGATTTTCTCATAATAAATGAAGAATTGTTTATTTTGTTTATTTTATGATTTTTAATGATTTGTCTATTTACTGATTTCTAAACATACTGAATTAATCATTTGATAGATAATAAACTAAAATAAAAATATACTTGTTTGTATTTGCTCTCATATTAATATTTATTTTCAATTATGAGTAATTTGATAAGTCCATTTTTATTTCAGTCTATAAATTTGAGTAAAAAGTCATAGATATAATCATAATTATAGTAACAAATATAATCATATAGCCATAATTATAAGAAACCATAATTATAAGATTCAATAATGAATCACAGACAATTTTACTACAAAATTGATGATTCTATTTAAAGAAACATTAAGCAACATGTTGTTTTATAAAAGAACATGTTACTTAATATCAACAATGCAATTTTATCATATATTGATAACCATATATATAATTTATTATGTGTGTATGTGTGTACACAAATGTACAAAAATAAAATTTTAAATTTAAATAATTTGATTTTCAAATAAAAATTCTAAATATGATATAAAAACCTAATAAAAGTATTTAAAAATAGTAAATTAAAATTAAAATCTTTATAATTAATATAAATGATAAAAAGACTGTAACTAATAAGATTTTTAAAGATATCTATTTTAATAAAAATAATTGGTAAATAAATGATTACATACACACATACACATAAAATTATTTATATAGATAAATAAAAATTTATATATGAATTATATATAAAAATATAAAAATATACACAAATATATAAAAATATAAATAAAAGAATAAAACCTAAAATAAACCAAAAAAAATATATATAGAAAAAAGATAATGTATTTATAATGGTAAATAAAGAAGAAGTTGACAGAATCTGGAAATTATCAGAAAAGTCAAGAATGAATATATCTCTTCCAAAAGACTTAGCTAATTGGTTAGATGAAAATGCATCAATTAATTGGAGATTAGACAAAGGAGCTAGGTCAAAAGAAGTTACAAAGCTACTTCTTGAAGCTAAAAGAAGAAGCGAAGAAGAATTATAATAAAAAACCTAAAAACTATTTTTACAATATCAACATACTATTATAAACGAGTACTAATTTTATAAATAATAATTTTATAAATAGAATTAAAATAATAAATTTATAAATAGAATACTATTTTTATAGATAAATAAAATTTTTAGTTTAGTTAAGAAGCTAAAGCATATAAAGCTGCTAAAATGACTATTACAAAACTATATTCCCAATAACCTAAAATAGTCATGAAGTAAACAAGGATGAATACTAAAATAAAAATTCCAATTAACTTAGCTCTTTTATTTAATAGTAAATTTATAACAGTTCTAAAAAATTCTGAAGGAATATAATAAGCATAAAGACCATTAGCAAGATCAAAGACAACTAAAGACAAAGGATTTGATATTTGAACTTCATCGGCAAGTTGAGCTCTCTCTCCTGCTTCTCTTCTACTTTTTCCTATACCTGCTCTAATCTTAGCACCATTATTAAGAATATACCATGCAGTATCAAGACCTGCTCGAATAGCTAAATCTTTACTTGGGAATCGAGCAATTAAATCATCTCCACCTTCTCTATATCCTTCAATTTTTCCATTACATTCAATTTCCATGAAATTTTTAACACCAGTCATTAATTCAACTAATTTATCCCTACCATAATCATTAATAAACTTAGTAGAATCAATTACATCTATAAAAAGATAATTTTGAAGTTCTGGAGTCGTAGCAGAAGACTTTAAAAAATTAGAATCAAAAACAAGTGCATATTCTCCACCTAATTTAGTAAAACCAACACCTGAAACCTCACCAACTTCTTTAGTAAGATTAATTGAACGTTCTATAGCTGCAGCACCAGTCATTCCAACAGCAGCACGAACATTAATACCATTATCAAGACCCATTCCAACTAATTTAATAGCTACTCTAATAGCATCATTTTTAGAAAGAAGTTTCGAAACAATTTCAGTAGAACTTTGCTCTACAATCTCTCCTTTTTCTTCCATTATAATATTAGAAAATTCATTTATAATTAAACTTGAATTAGAAAGCTCAACATAAAGATAACGGTCACTACCCATTATAATATTACTTACAAGAGCAAATTCCTCAATTTTATTTTCAGCAGGTTTTAACTCATAAAAATGATGGTTTTCAGGAATATTTTCTTCACCAACATCACGCAATAGGTTGTAAAAAATACTATCAGTTGTAATTTCTGCTTTTTCAAGCTCCATGAGCATAGTTTGAGTGAAATTAAACATTTCAACATATTCAATTTCTAAGGGAGTTGTTGGATAATATTTAGTGCCAATACTAATGATTTCATGCTTAGTTAAAAGTTTAAATATATATCTAGTAAGTCCATGATCAGCCATTTATTGCCCCCTTAATATTTTTAAGTAGTATACCTTAATATTTAAGTAGTATAAATTTAAATTGAGTTTATTAAAATAGATTATTTATCTTATATATTATTAATCTTATAGATTATCATATTTAGATTAAATATCTAATAATTATTTATCTTCCTTTTTCCCATATTTCTCATTTTTATCCAAATAAGTCTCAAATTCCCCAGGTTTTTCTAAAATAATATCTGGTTTAACAGCAACAAACGGAAATTTCCAAGATCCCATTCTTCCAGCTACAGTACTTGCTATGTTTCGAGAATTTTTCTTTATAAAAACCTCATCATGAGAATTAATTTTAATTTCAACGTTAAAAGGAGCTTCCTCTTCAACTTCATCAGAATAAAGAATATTAAGCTCAAATGTACCTGGTTTCATGAAAAGATCATTTCTAACAGCAATAAGTGGCCTTTTATCGAGTCTTAGCCTGTCAGCAATAGTAACAGAAATATTACCTGCACTCTTAACAGCTTCCTTATAATCCTTAGGATGAACTAAAACAAAAATAACATAAGGTGCCGATGTTTCAACATCTTCCACCATATCCATAACCTTATCAAACATAGGAAGCTTAGAAAATAAGCCCTCAATTTTATTACCTACTCCATCTTGCTGAGACTTATCCATTCGGATTATGGACTCTTTAGCTATGTTTAATGGGCTAAATTCAATTCCTTCCTTTCCTTTATAAACTTCCCATCGTTTACTTTCAATAGATAAAAGAATATCATTACATATATGCTGAAGAATATTTTTATCCTTTTTTGGTTTTTTAGATTCTCCAATAGTTATTTTTTCACCATCAAAGGAAAATGGCAATCTCCTACTTTGTATATCTTTGAATTCATCATTAAACTCTCTGAAAAGATCATTTGAGAGAATCTTTGCATTTTCTTCTTCAGCTAACTCAAGAATAAAATGATCTGCATTGTTACCTGCTGGAACTTCTTCAATAGCTTCTTCATCAAGTAAATGAACATACTTTTCTTTATCATCAATTTCGTGTTTAAGAGAAGCATCAGCCATAATAACAAAATCATACCCTTTATCTTCTAATGCTTTCACTGCAGAAAGAATATTAGCTAACTTAGGACTTGAATCATTTCCTTTACCAAAATGGGCTACATTAGATGCATCTATGATAACTTTCAATTTATCACCAAAAATCGATTATTATTAAAATTGATTATTATTAAGTATGAATTATATTAAATGAAATTCCAATAGAGATAATTTCCAATAATGTTTACGATAATAATATAATAGTTAAACATATATTTAAATTTTACTACTAAATATCTTAAAAAACAAAATAAATTAGTCTTATAAGACTAATTAAATTGATTAAATTAATTAAAATAAAAAATAAAATCAAAATTAAATAAATTTAATTAAATAAAATCAAAGAAACATTATAAAAGAATTTATTAAAATATAAAAATTATAAAAAATTATAAAAAGTAAAAACTATAAAAAGATTATATTCTATTAAATTTTCCTAAAAATATTTTTTCATCATTGATATTGTTTAAAATAACGTCGATATGATCAGAGCGAATATGATAAGTATTATAAGAGTTTTTATCCTTACCTCTTAATTTAATAGATGAAACTGAACCTGCATTTACAAATAATGTATTTTCCATTCTCCAAAGGTGAGGAACATGCTTATGTCCACAGATAACCATATTAACATCATGATCTATAAGACTCTGTAAAATATCTCCTGCATCTGATAAAACATTTCTTTCTCTTCCAGTTTTTGGAACTGGAATTACATGATGGTGCATAGCTACAATAGAAAAATTAGAGTTCTTCAAAGATTTATTTAACTCATTTTCCATCCATAATTGTTGAGGTCTACCAATATGCCCCCTATCAATATCTGGTCCACTACTATCCATACCAATTACAGTCAAATCTTCATCTTTAGTTAAAACCCAACTACGTTCCCCAATTAACTCTTCAAAAATTTCATATCCAACATTACGAGCATCATGATTTCCAGGAACAGCAAACAATGGAAATTGAATCATAGAAAGATATTCTTTAGCTTTTAAAAATTCAGAATAATATCCATGGTCAGTAAGATCTCCAGTAACAATCACCATATCAGGACATAAGTCATTAATCTGATTTACAACCTCTAGGAATATCTCATCATCAAATGCATTATTGCTAACATGCAAATCAGATATATGAGCTATTACAGTTTCAGAATTTGAAGAATTTTCATTTGAATCTGGCATATTTTTCACTATTTATACTAAAATATTTTTGTGAAGTTTGTAAGAAGCTTATAAAAAATTTATAGGAATCTTCTAATAGTTTATAGGAATCTTCTAATAAATTTATTGACTTAGTTTTAAAATAGCTTCTGCTAAATCGCCATTAGTAGATATTAGGGCCTCTTCAGCATCTACTTTACTTACCCCAGCTTGATTTGCAACCATCTCTATGTCTTCATCAGGAATAACAATTTCAGCATCTATTTCAACTTCAACAGCAGTACCAGTAACTTGATAGGTTTCTTGACCCATAACATTCATAAGATTTACTTCAGCATCAGGAATAACAAGTTCTTTATCTTCAAATCGAATGATAACTTCTTTAACATCAGGAAGGTCTTTCATTTCCATTCCCATCTTTTTCATTTGTCTTTCCATTTGCTTCATTTGTTTTGGATTCATTCCAGGTATCATAAATATCTTCCTTAAGTCATTGAATTATTTAATAAATTTTTTATTTATAAAAATTCTAAATAATTATTAATTTTCAATAATTATAAAAATTCTTATTTTTATAAAATTAAGAAATCTTTAATTTTTGAATAAATATTAAATTTTATATAAGACATTGATAATTAAAAATATTGAAATTATTTATTTTAAGAATTTTTATTAAATAATTATATTAATTTTATTAAATTTAAAATTTTATTAAATTTATTAAATACTTATATTATTTTGAATTTAATATATTTTATTATACTTTATTTATATTTTAAATATTTATTTATATAAAGTCTTTTTTGTGATAATTAATTTAATAAAATGATAATTTTACTAAAATGGTAATTAAAAAAAAAAGATTATTAAAATAAATAGTTATTAAGATAATAAAAATAATCAATACTTCAAAAATAACTAAATAAAGAAACTAAATAAAGAATAACTAACAAAAATTACTTAAACAAAACTAATTAAATAAAAATAATTAAATTCTTTAATCTATAACTCTATAATATTATAGTCAGTCTTTCGATCCTATGAATTCAATGTTGTTATTCTCATCAATATTTATTATAAAATAGCTACCATTAAAATAATCAGGATTATTTAATAAAATGAGCTCTATAAAAGAATAGTTATCCTTATTGAAATTAATAGTTAATGATTCAATATATAAACTATTAAAAAAATCATCCTTTGTTATTGGAAAGTGTACTTTAGAACCATCATCTAACATATAACACTCATCAGAAGAACATTCTAAAAAAGTAGCTGAACTAGTAATATTTTCAGCTAACTCTAAAATATCATCCTTAAATAAAGTTTCTTGGATTATACTTTTATTTTCATCGACAAAACTTATTATTTTAATTATATCTTCAAAAAGATCTTCTGAAATATGATGATTTCCTGAAGTATTAATAAACAATTCCACTTCTTTTTTCCATAGATTTATTTCAGCTTCAAATGAAGAATAACTACCTTCAATGAAATCTTCAATTCTTAATATAAAAACACCTCTTAAGATAAATCAATGAAAGAATAAGATTTAGATAATAAAGATTCAAATAATTAAAATTCAGATGATAAGAATTCAGATAAGTTAAATTTAGATAATAAAAATTCAGATGAGTGTGCTATTTATTTGTTAAGTATTCTTTTCATCTTCTAAGAAATTTTTACCAAGAAATAGGTTAATTTTAAGAGCTTCAAAATGATTTTTTATAGTTTCATTATTTTCATCTAGTTTATGAGCAGTTTCAAACTCTTTTAAAGCATCATCAAAATTTTCAATATTCAAATAAGCATAACCTAATCTAAAGTGCCAAAAAGGATCAGATTCACCTTTATCTTTAATTAAATTAAGTTCTCTAATAGCTGATTGGAATTTGTTAACACTATTATATGCTCTTATTAAGTAAGAAGTTGTTTCATAATCCCTATCTTCTTTAGGAATTTCTAATACTTTATCTATTACCTTTTCAAAACGAGCATTTTCATACCAATAGTTAAGTTTTTTCAAAAGTTTTTCTTTTGTTAGATCATTATTTAAATTCATTATTTCTCCAATAATTTTTTTATTAATACACTATTAAATTTATCATTAATTCCTTATTAAATTTATTATTAAGCTTATCATTAAAATTTTATATTAATTTTATATTACTTTTATACTATTTCTATGTTGCTTTTATGTTATTTATGGTAATTATAGTGTTTTTTATTTTTACTATTTTTTATATTATTTTATTAATTATATTGATTATTTTCATATTATTAAAAAATCAAAGATTTCTTAATTTTATAAAGATAAAAAATTTTTATAATTATTAAAAATAAATTTCATTATGAATATAATTTCATATCTTATTTATGATTTAAATCAAATAATTTATTATATTTCATTATTATTTTAATGTTTAATTAAAAATAGATTAATAAAAAATTTAAATAATCATAAATAAAAATATAAACATTAAATAAAAATATATTTAGAACATTAAAAAAATCGATATGTAATAATATGCAATAATATTTTTATGCAAAGCTATTTAAAAACTATTTAAAAGGATCTTTTATAAATACAATTTAATTATTGGGGGTAGAATTATTTCAAAAAAATTAATTAGAATCAGTATCTTAACATTTTTAATAATATGTTTATCATTAGTAGTAAACTCAAGTATGGCAACTACAGTTGAAATTACAAATACCACTGAAGGGGGTATTAAAAATACTATAGATGCTAATGATATAATTAAATTAAGTGGTGGAAAATACACAGGTGAAAATAACACAGGAATCCAAATAGCCAAAAGTAAAAATATTACTATAACAAGTAATGATACTAATAATAAAGCAATTATTGATGGTTCAAATATAACTAGTTTTATAAGTAATAAGGGAGATTTAACACTAATCAATCTTATACTACAAAACTTTAATGGAAATAATGGTGGAGCAATATACAATGAGGGAAATCTAATTATAATAAACTGTACATTTTTAAATAATTATGCAACAAATGGAGCTTCTATTTATAATCAAGATGGCAGTCAAACTATAAGTAACTCTAACTTTATTAATAACACTGCAAGTTATGGAGGAGGGGCTATATATCACTATAGAGGTATTCAAGATATAAATAACTCTAATTTCAGATATAATACTGGATTTCATGGAGGAGCTATCATTTATATCTATGGTAATCAAATTATAAACAATTCTAACTTTACAAATAACACTGCAAGTTATGGGGGAGCTATTTTTAACCATTATAGTAATCAAACTATAACCAATTCTAACTTCATAAATAATACTGCAACCGAAGGTGGAGGTGCTTTCATACAAATAGGTTTTGTTCAAACTATAATTAATTCTAATTTCACAAACAATAGTGCAAATTATGGAGGAGCTATATACAAATTTGGAGGGAATCAATTTTTAATCAATTCAAAGTTTAAAAACAACACTGCAAATAGTTATGGTAGTGCCATATACAATCAAGAAGACAAATTTGATATAATTAACTCATATTTTGAAAATTCCAAAAAAGCATACAATTTACTAATTTATTCCGATGTTCCTTTAACTATTATTAATAATACTATTTATAATATTAATAATCATGGAATTTTTATAAACAATAGTAATAATTCTAGTGATATTTCAAATAATCATTTTTATATAGATTATAATGAAAATAACTCAAAAATTAGGAATATCTCAATTAATGGTACTATTTTTAACAATTTTTTTACAATCATTATAAAGGGTAATGATAATAACATAACCGGAATAACAGAAGCTAAAACTACTAATTCTAATTATTATAAACTTGAAATAATTGGAAACAATAATCAAATTATTAAAAATGAATTAAATGGTTATATAATCAATAAAGGACAATATACTATTATTAAAAATAATAATTTATATAACAACAAGAATAAAGATAAAAATAGTAATTTTATAATAGAAAATCGATGTATAATAGAAAATCAAGGCAATAAAGCTATTATTAGTTATAACAAATTAACTTTAACAGACAATCAAAATGGAATTATTAATAATGGTTCCAACAATCAAATAAGCAATAATATTATTAATGGTGGGTTTATAGCAATAAATAGCAAAGGTAATAACAATCAAATATCATATAACAATATTAACAAAGCCAATACCGGTATTAAAGTATCAGATAAATCCAAGATACTGAATAATAAAATAAGTAATAGTAGATATGGAATTGTTAATAAAGCATCCAATTCACTAATAAATAAAAATCAATTAAACAACACTCAATATGGAATATACAGTAATGGCATTAATAATCAATTAATAGGAAATATTATAACACAAAATAAAAATGGAATAACAATAAAAGGCAATGAAAATAATATTAAAAGTAATAATATTAAATACAGTAAAAAAGGAATAAGTGTTAATGGAAACAATAATAAAATAATTTATAATAATTTAAACAGTAATAACAATCAAATAGTATCAAATGGATCCAAAAACTTTATTTATAACAATAAAATTGTTAAAGGAAACCTTGCAATAAAAGTTAATGGAAATAAAAATAAAATATTAAGTAATAATATAAAAAAACCAAAGAACTATGGAATAAACTTAAAAGGAAATAGCAACACAATACAATCTAACAAAATCACAGGAAACTCAATACAAAAAGGTTATGGAGTATACACTTATAAAAGCAAAAACAATATTCTCAGAAAAAATTCAATATCAAAACATAAATATGGCCTAAATATTTTAAAACAATCCCCAAAGAATAAAATAATATCAAACAAAATAGAAAAAAATTATTATGGGTTAATAGTTAATAAAAGTCAAAAAATTTCAAAGAAACAAATTTCAAAGAATAAAATAAAACAAAACAAAGTAAATTTTAAAATAATTAAATAATAGAAAGAGGATTATGAAACTATATTTCCAAATCCTTTTCTTGTTTTTATAGCTTGACCTGTACTAAAATCCATTATCTCATTATGATTTAATAAAGCCTTACCAAAAGCTAATAATTCATCATCTTCATTAACTATTAAAACTTCATCTTTAGATCTAATATTAATATCACAATCAAGTACAAATTTAGAGAAAACACTTTTACCTTCACGAGCAAAAGGTTCTGAATCTTTATTTACAACGACCCTATTTTCAGGAAACGCTTTAAAACTATGTAATCTTTTTGCTCCTTCTTTAGCTAAAACAAAAAACGAATCAGAAGCTCTCATATTAGCTATAAGGGTGCCGTTAGAATAAATATGTCTAATCTTTCCAGTCTTTTTACTTTTCTCGATTTTAAGATTCCCTTCAAAGAGAAATTCCCCTACACCATTACCAAATTGATAATCAGCTATAGCTTTAACCTTTCTTTCATCATCCTTTATAAATTTTACATTATCTGAATCAGGATGAATATTATAAAGACCAATACCTAAGAGGTCAATTATTTTAGAACTAATCAATGTTTGATCATAATACTCTATAAATTCAGAAATAAAATTCTCTATAAACTCTATAGAATCAATATCATTTATTTTAGGAGATTCATTCTGAGACAAAGGATAAACTTCATCAATGTCTAAAGGTATAAGACAGAATGGAACATCTAAAACCATAAAATCAGTGTTATCTAAATCTAAATCTCTTTCACTACCATAAGTATAAAAATCACCAAAATCAGATTTATTAATATATTTTGAGTATGGTTTTCTAGATTTAGGCAAAATAACCAAATCTCTCTTTTTATCCATATTTTTAAGTTTATTTAAGTGTCTTGTAACTTCAGGTCGTCTTAAAGATTCAGAACCTGTATAAAAAAATGCAGATTTTTTAATCCTTGGATCATAAATTTCTAAATCATCAGTATATTTATCTAACTGTCTACAAGCATCTAAAAGCATTGGATGAACTCTACATCGTTCTTCAACTAACTCCATCAAATCTCCATCAATGATAGCTTGTCTAACAACTCTTAATTCTGCAAAACTAACATTTAAATTATGTTCAGCTATGAGTTTTGTTCTCTCTTCTTTTTCCATAGCCCTCAAATCATCAGGAGTATAGTTATTACAAATTTCACATGAACATGGCATTTCTTGCAAATTTTCAAGTTTATAAGTTCCACGTGTGGTTAAAAACCTATCATCTTCAGCATATAAAATATAAGCTGCAGAATCAAATAAATCACAACCCATAGCTACAGCTAATGCAAAAAGCATTGGATGACCTGCACCCATAAGATGACGAGGAGTAGAATCTGGAAGGTGAGATACAGAAGACATAACAACATCCACTAAATCTCTATACTTGTAATTCTCCATTAAAGGTACAACCGCACCTATAGGATATAAATCTGCATTTAACTTTGAAAGTTCATCTGCACAATAGGATCTAAGTTCAGGATAAGTTGAACCTTGAACAACTGAATTTAAAAGCATCTCCATATTTTTAGCTTCTTTATATTCAACAGCTTCTTTAGCTCTCTCTAGAGTTATTTTTAAATCTTCTTTAGTTTTTTCTATTGTTTCATAAGGAGCAGTTGGAATATCAAGAGAAGTGCCAATATCTGTTTTAATAGCTTCTTGAAACTCAATAACTTCTTTATTACTTATATCAACATCTCCATAAACCGAAAGCTGAAATGAACCAGAATCAGTCATGACAGGACCATCAAAGTTAATTAGTTTATGAATCCCTTCAGATAAAGCTTTTTCTCTTAATTCTTCGTCTTTATATACTAAATAAGCATTTGTAATTACAATTTCTGTATCAAACTTTTTAACATCAATTTTTTGTTTTTTTGGATGAATAACTGGCATTAAAGCAGGAGTTTTAACAGTTCCATGTTTTGTTTTGAGCAAACCAACTCTCCCTCTACTATCTTTATATTTAATTTCAAAAATGATAATTCCTCCAAATCAATATTCATTATATTATTTTTAATATATGGTTTTAAAATACTTAAAAATATTTTGAAGTATTTTATTTGTTAGATTATTTTAAATTATTTATACCATTCAATTATAAATTATTTAAATTAAACATATTAAATAAATTAAATAAATAGTTAAAACTTCTATAACTTTAAAGTACTATAATTTATAGCCTATTATAAAAATTTATAAAGTAATATTATAATTATAAACTAGATTATAATATTTAAAATATTAATAATCTATTATTTTAAGTACATTATACTATAAATAAGTATTCATAATAATTTAATCACGAAGATTATTTTAAATCTAATTATATTCTAATAAATTATATTAAAATTATTATAATATCCTAACATTATTTGTTATATCATGATTAGATATTCTGATTTTATTATAATAATTATACATAAGTATTATTTAGATAAGGATTATAATAATCCTTATTTTAAGCAAGGATTATTTAAATAAGGATTATTTAAATAAGAATTATTTAATTTTATATCCTTAAAAACTCATTAAAATATTATAAAAATTCTTACTATTTAAATAATCATATTTACAATAAACATATATAAATATTACTAAAATAAAGCCACAATAATGAGTTTAAAGAGTAAAAATAGATTTAAATTAAAAAATTATTTTAATGAACAAAAAATTATTTACTATAATAGAAATAATACCAAAAAATATATTAGAATGAAATTAAAATTTAATAAATTAAAAATAAAAAGTCTAAAATCTATTATTTATAAAATTCATTATTAACGACCTTTAAAAGTCTCTTATTCATTTTAATAATTCTATCTTTTGAATTAAAATTAATAGTAGGTTTTTTATCATGATATTGTTGAGTTTCTATAATATAAATTGCTTCTTTTGATTTTAAATCTGGAATATTCACCTTATTAAAATTCCTAAGAATTCTTCTTTTTAACTTTTCATCAGAAACATCCTCCCCAAAAAATATTGGAGTTTGAACAGCTGAAGAGATTTTGTAATTGTGTCTAGCTAATGATCGCTCTTTATTCCTATTTTCAAGAATTTTCTCACTATCAAAGTCTAAATTTGGATCACGAAAAGGAATTCCTGCATCAGATAAAGCTATTGTTCTCTCATCATTAATAGGAATATTTTTAGAAATATTATTAATATCTAAAGAAGCTATTGTTCCACCAGATTTTCTACCAAAAACAGGGCCTTCACCAATATAAAAACCAGCTTCAACAAAAGCAAAACGAACTCCTGCAGCTAAAGTATAAGTAGCTATAATACCATTGTCTTTAATAATCCTTTTTAACTCCTCAAAAAATTCAACAGTACACAATTCAGGAGCCATAGCTGGTGAATAAGGATCTAAAAAAATTGCATCATAAGTGTTATCTTTTAAATTCTTTACAGTTTTACGAGCATCTTCACAGAAAATATTAATATCAACATTTTCAGGGATTTTTGAATTTTCAATTTCTAGTTTTGCAAAATCCTCATCAATAAGCTTAGATTCAATTGCCTTTTTAATAAAATTATGACTCTTTATAGGAGAAGGTATTAAAAGACCCATAGCTAATGTTTCAATAGAAATTTCTACCATATCAATAGAAAGAACCCCATTATCTCCCTTATTTTTCAAAAATTCTTCAATAATAGCTGATGAGTTATATCCTAAACCACTACATATATCTAAGATAGCTATATCTTTTTCATAAGAAAAATTATGAAAATTATGAAAACTCTCTAAATCACTACCATTTTCTATTAAATTATTTTGAATATAGCTATGTTTAAATGGTTTGACAAATTTTTCGAATGATTCTGTAATAGCACCATTTGAGTTATGCATACTTTCAACTTTTCCATCAAAATCTGGAGAGTTTATTGTATATGATCCATCATCAGTTTTGATTATATACTCATTAACCATTTTTAAAAGTTCTTTTCTATATTTGATATTTGAAGTTTCTTTTTCTTTTAAAAGGTATTGATTGATTATTTCATGAAAATTTTCAATAGGACTTGATTTCTTAATATCCTTTGATTCTGTAATATTATCTGATTTTTTAAAACCTAAATGATTATTCATAAATAGAGTATATATTTTCATATATAAAAATCATTATTCTCTATAAGTTAATCAATACATTATAGAATCAGTGCAAAAAATTAGTATTATATAGTCTTTTAATTGTAATACTAGCATTATAAATATATAAATTTCATAAAGATTATGAACAATAACTATACTACAAATTATACTAAATTATAGTAAAATTAATATTAGTTTATTTCATTTTTTGCTGTTTTTAGAGCTTCTTTTATTGTTTCCCACATGTCGTAGTATTTGTATTTTGCTAATCTTCCTCCGAAAATTATGTTTTCTTCATTTTTAGCTAATTTTTCATATTTTTTGTAAATTTTAGAGTTTTTATCATCGTTTATAGGGTAGTATGGTTCTTCATTTTCTTTATATTTAATTGGATATTCTTTTGTTATGATTGTTTTATTTGTTTTTGTGTTTTCAAAGTGTTTGTGTTCAATTATTCGTGTATAAGGAATTTTATTTTCAGTATAGTTTATAACTGCATTTCCTTGGAAGTTTTCAATATTTTTTATTTCAGATTCGAATTTTAAAGATCTATATTCAAGTTTACCATAACAGTAACCATAATATTTATCAATCATTCCAGTGTAGACAATTTTATTAGCTATATTCTCCCACTTTTCCCTATCTGTGAAAAAATTCGTGTTTAATTTAACTTTCACATTTTTTAATAGTTTTTCTATTATTTGTGTGTATCCTCCAATTGGTATTCCCTGATATTTATCATTAAAATAGTTATTATCATATGTGAATCTAACAGGAAGTCGTTTTATAATAAAAGAGGGAAGTTCACTACATTTTTTACCCCATTGTTTCTCAGTGTAGCCTTTAACTAATTTTGCATAAATATCTCTTCCAACAAGATTAATAGCTTGTTCTTCTAAATTCTTCGGATTTTGAACATTCTCATTATTTCTTTGTTTTTCAATTATTTTTTTAGCTTCTTCAGGAGTCTTACAACCCCACATCTTATAGAAAGTATTCATATTAAAAGGAAGATTATATAATTCATCTTTATAAATAGCTACTGGAGAATTTGTATATCTATTAAACTCAGCAAATTGATTTAAATAGTCCCAAACTTCTTTATCATTAGTATGGAAAATATGAGCACCATATTTATGAACATTAATACCATTCAAATTTTCAGTAAAAACATTCCCCCCAACATGATCCCTTTTCTCAATAACCAAGCAACTCTTCCCTAACTTACCCACCTCATAAGCAAAAACCGATCCAAAAAACCCAGAACCAACAATCAAATAATCATATAACACTATAACATCCTCTTAATATGCTAAAAAAATTTCGATTAGATTCTAAATTGATTAATTTTATCATATTCAAACCTAATTATTTAAATCTAATAATTCATTATTTAAATGATTAATATACAAATTATTAATATTTTTTATAATTTGTTATATATCTCTTTTTCTTATAAGGAATAATAAAAACTTCATAAAATTTTCTTATAAGTGGGTTTTTCGCAAGGAACTTGCTTAAATTCAAATTAAATCCAATAAATTTAGGTTCAACTTCTTTAACTTTTAAATCTAAATGTTTTATCCATACTTGAAAATATATTTCAGTTAAATATCCCATTAGTCTTGGAGGATAATCATTGAGATTAATTCTGTTTTCAAGCTCAAAAAGCAAAGGAAAAATCCAATCAGCATATCTATTCATTAACTCTTTATGTCCAATGAAAATATTACTATGGGTTGTGAGATTACTTTTCATTACATAATCAAATGCATCCAAATATTCAGGGGTTTTTTCTCTAATAATTTCACGAGTAGTATCATAAGCAAAAACAAAAGGGTCATTAATGTTAAGAACTGTGAAATTTTCATAGTTAGATAAAGAATCAAGATTCTTATATATTTTAGGTATTATTAAATCATGTTCTTTTAAAAAATAAGTTATATCCTCATAATTTAACAATTTACCAAATTTAGATTTAGATAAGTATCTTCTATAATGATTTAAACCTATAATCTCACTTTTAGAATTTTTACACATCCAATAAAATCCAGTTAACTCGGCATAATCCTTATTTTTATTAGATATATTATCACCAGTATTATCTGCCAAAAATCCAAGAGTATCTTTTTTTTCTGCACCAACAAACAAAGGAGTGTATAAATCATCATTTTTAGCCATTTTAATACTCTCAATATTATGACTTATAACATAAATTGTGATATTCCCATTGTTTTCCATTTCCATCCTCCAAAATAATAAAATAAAAGATTTAATATCTTATAACTATCATCTAAAAAGCTTAAGAATAATAATTATTCCATAAAATCATTATAAATTTCAATAGTTTGTTTTGCTAATCTATAGTAAGAATTATCTAAAAGATATTTTTTCGCCTGATCAATATAATAATCTTTTAATTCATTATTATCAGCAATTTTTATTATTTTATCTTTTAATTCTCCAATATTTCCTTCTTTCACAAGACATATAGGTTCAAATTCTTTATTAAGATCTTTAAATGATTCAATATCATAGGCAATAGTTGGTTTTTTTGATTGAACACCTATTTGTATAGCACCTGATCCCGAAGTGAATTTACTTGAATAAGGAGCTAAAAAAATATCTATTAAATCACAGAATGTTGATAAATCTTTTTCATCATAATAGCCTGTAATAAAAACTCTATTTTCTAAAGAATTCTTACTGATATTATTTAATAATTTATTATAATAACTATCTGTACCTCTAGGATGTTTATCTCCAAGTATAATAAGTTTATAATTATCAGGAAGTATAGTTAATAATTTAATTATATCATCATAGCCCTTATATTTATGAATAAATCCTACAATCGATAAAACAATTGAATCATTATTCAAATTAAGTTTACGATATATTTCATCTTTTAAGGCCATATTTTTTTCAGGATATTCTTCTATTATATTTGGTGTTGGATGAAATATAGTTATAATTGAATTTAAATCAAAGCCACTTTTTAAATACATTTCTTTTGAAATAGTATTGTGAACTAAAGCTTTCATATTTCCATTTTTAAAAAATTGACTATAACTATAATTTTTAAAAATTGGACTAAGTACTCTATTATGAATAATAGGCAAAGGATTAGAATGAAATGTAACAATTACATTTTTACTTTTTAATTTCTCTAGAATATTATTAAATAATTTTAAACTCTTTAATTTAGGATAATTTCCTGTAAAATTATGATATTCATGTTGAATATGAATTAAATCATAATTTTCAGACTTTTTAACAAATTCATTATAGTAATCACTAACTTGATTAAAATTGGATTTTTTTTGCCAATCAACATCTACAGGAAAAACATCATTTACTATTTCCCCATTTCCAATGTTGTCAATTTCTTTTATCAAATAATTAAAATAATCTGCAATACCACACTTCTTAAAAGTTGTTAAATGTAATACTTTCATAGTATCCCTTATGCTTAAATTATTCATTTATTTAAAAATTTTAAGTATTCACAAATAATTTACTAACAATAATCAAATATATTTATTAAGAATATATTTATTAAGAATATACTTCTTAATATACTTCTTCAGAATATACTTCTTAAAAATGAATGAAGAATATTAAAATTTCATAAACCTAATTTTATAATACAAATCTGTAAAAAAGATTAAATTCTTTCTAACAAAGTTAATAATATTATAAAGCTTACTTTTTTTCTCTAAAGCTATGAATATATCATATTTCTCATTTAAATCTTCAGTTTTTTTATTTTCAAATAATTTCTTTTTACTTTTATCAGCATAATATCGATTAACACCCTCATGAGTAAGTAAATAATAATCATTATCAAATAGAATATTTTCCCACTGATCATGGGTATTTATGTTAGTATATGGTTCTGTTGATTCAATACAAAATATCCAAGGTCGGATTAAATTAAAATCAATCCCTAATAATACTTCTTTCTCAAAGTTTTCAACATCAATTTTACAAAAATGAATTTCAGTATTATTTATATCAATATTTTCAAGAATAATGTCTGTTAATGTTTTTATTTTTACAGAAATCTTATTTTCAACACTTCCCAATACCATTTTATCAGAAGTATCTTTATCAAAAGTAGAAAGCCCACCAGCTACATACAAAACTAATTCATCTTCATTACTTCCTGCTCCCATATTAACATTAATATCTCTTGATCTATCTTTACACAGTTCTTCATACATATCAGGTAAAGGTTCTACATTAATACCAGACCAGCCCAAATCATAAAAAAGCTTAGTAACCGATCCAACCCAAGGATCATTTGCACCTACATCAACATAAAAACCTTTTTCAACTTCATCTAAAAAATTAAATAATATTAAATCTTCCTCTCCTTGTGCAAAAGACATTATTTTTTTATTCATTTATTTTTAACTCCTAATTAGAACTAAAACTTCAATTATATTATTATTTTAATTATTTTAAAATATTTATAAATAGTGCAGTAATACTATCTAAAATGTTATAGAACATTTCAATATAGACCATATAATTTTAAATGGAAAAACAATGAATATAAACTTAATTTATCAGAAAATCTCAATTTTAAAATTATAATATTTTATTAACTTAATTTTATAAGTTTTTTTAATAAATGCAAGAAATTTTATCTATTATAAAAGTCATTGATTCTTATGGTATCGTTTAAGAATGGTGTTGAAACTTCGTGGAGTACTGTGTTTTCAGTAGCTACGATAGAATGTTCAATATGAGGTTCTATTCTTATTGTGTCGTTTTTGCCAAAGTATTCTTTTTTATCATTAAACTCTATATAACCTGCACCTGAGATTATATACATGGTTTCATCCTTTTTTTCATGAAAATGGAAGCTGGTTTGAAATCCTTCTTTTATAAAGAGTTCTTTAGTTAAATATTTTTCTGTATAGATTAGAACTTTTTCATATCCCCAAGGTTTATCAGTACGATTTTCATATTCTTGTCTAACTGTTTCTAGTTCTTTAGAAGTGTCTATCGCCATCCAAAATAAACCATCTTCTTTATAATATCCAACTTGGTTTTCTTTTGCCATTAAAGGAAAAAGTGTTTTTTCTATATCACCTGTTTTAAAATCTCCAAAATCAAGTTTTCCCTTGGAAAAATAAACTCCTCCATTGATGTAATAATCCAAAAGAGGTTTCTCTTTAAATGAAACTAATCTATCTCCATTTGTTTCAACAATTCCATACGGTGATTGCATTTGAGTTATGAAAATGTTAAATGGATAATCAGACTTTTCACCTTGTTCAATCATCTTGGAAAGATTTAAATCAGCTACAACATCACCATTACGAATAACACATTGTTCATAATCGTTCTTAATTTCATCCATACCAAGGCGAATTGCATTTAAAGTTCCAAGAGGCTCATCCTCAATAACATAATGAATATTAACACCTTTATACTCATTACCAAATCTTTCTTTTATTTTTTCATTTAAAAATCCAGTTAAAAGATAAACATCCTCAACACCAGCATTTTTAAAATCAAACAGCTGTTTATCTAAGATAGTGTAATCTTCTTTGATTTCAACAAGTGGTTTTGGGATTTTTTCAGTAATAGGTCTCAGACGCTTACCAAAACCACCACAAAGAATCATTCCTGCAGTTTTCGGCATTTTAATTCCTCAATATTTATTAAATATATGAATTTTCATATTTTATATTATATTATTATTTAAAATATTATATAAATACAACTGAAAATTAGAACTAAATAGCTAAATTATTTTTTGTGATATTTTTTTATTGTGATATCAGATCATAACTTAAATTTTCGAATTTATAAAAATAACCTATGAATTTAATAAAGTAGCCTATAAATTTAATTTGTCTATACGAATAGTAATAGTATATAAAAATAAATATTACCTACAAAAATAAAAATCATCTGATTTATTAATAATAATTTTATTAATAGTATATAAAATGATAAGAATACTATTAATCCATTTAATATTAAAAAAGTAAAAATATGAAAAAAGATAAATAAAATTAGTATTAACTTACTTTAATTTAAAAAATATTCAAATAAGAAAGAATTCTTAAATTCAATTATAAACAATCTTAAATTCAGTTTTAAAGCTAAATCTATTTACTAATAGCTATTTTATTCAAAAATTAAAAATAAATATTAGTATTTTATTCAACAGTTACACATTTAGCTAAGTTTTTAGGTTTATCTGGATCTAAGCCTCTTTCTACACTAATATAATAAGATAATAACTGTAAAGGAATAACATATAAAAGTGGTGCGATAATTTCTTTTACTTTATCATTAATACAAAATGAATCTTCAACTTCTGTTTTTATAAAATCGTTTTCACATGAACCAATAACTATTACATGAGCTCCACGAGCTTTAACCTCTTCTAAGTTGCTAACAGTTTTTTTATAATTATCTCCAGGAGGTAAAACAACAACAACTGGAACATCATCATCAATTAATGCTAAAGGACCATGTTTAAGTTCTCCTGCAGCATATCCTTCTCCATGAATATAAGTTATTTCTTTTAGTTTAAGAGCCCCTTCTAATGCTGTTGGATAGGATAAGCCTCGACCAATGAAGAAAAAATCATTAACATCACTATATTTAGAAGCTATATCTTTTATAACATCCTCTTTAGATAAAACTTCAGAAATATAATCAGGAACTTCGTTTAAAGTATTCAAAAGCTCTTTATTATCTGCTAAAATAGCTGCAAACATATATATACATACTAACTGACTTATATATGTTTTTGTTGCAGCAACACCAATTTCAGGCCCTGCTCTAGTATATATAACAAAATCTGCTTCACGAGTTGCTGAACTTCCAAGTACATTCACAATTGCAAGAGTTTTTGATGTCTTTTTAGCTACCTTTAAAGCTTTAAGAGTATCTGCAGTTTCACCAGATTGGCTAATGAAAATAACAAGAGTATTTTCATCTAAAGTATTAGCAGAATATTTAAACTCTGAAGCAAGAATAACATCAGTAGAAATCCCTGACATGGATTCAATTAAATATTTTCCAGTTAATGAAGCATGAAAAGAAGTACCACAAGCTACAAAACAAATTCTATTAATCCCATCTAAATTAGATATTATTTCAGCAATTTTATCTTTTTCAGAAAGTGTATCTCTAATAGCAGAATCTTGTTCATGAATTTCTTTAAGCATGAAATAGTCATAGCCTTCTTTTTGAGCCATTTCTGCATCCCAATCAATTACATCAATATCCTTATCAACTACATTTCCCTTAGAATCTTTAACAACAACACCTTCACTATTTAAAATGACTAATTCCCCATTATCAACATAAATAACATTTTTAGTATGATTTATAATAGCTGTAGCATCAGAAGCAATGAAATAATCCCCGTCTCCAACACCAATGATCAATGGACTGTCATTTCTTGCACCTATTATTTCATTAGGATTATCTTTAGATATTACCCCAATGGCATAAGATCCTTTTATAATTTTAAGAGATTCATTTACTGCATCTTCTAAATTAAGCCCTTTATTCATATTTTTTTCAATTAAAATTGGTATAATTTCAGTATCTGTTTGAGATTTGAATATATAACCTTCTTTTTCAAGAGATTCTCTAATCTCACTAAAATTTTCAATAATTCCATTGTGAACAACTGATATATTCCCTTCATTATCAGTGTGGGGATGTGAATTTTCTGTGCTTGGTATTCCATGAGTTGCCCATCTAACATGAGCTATTCCTGTAGTTCCAGGTAGTTCTCCAAGATCAATTTTTTCATTCACCTCTTTAATTTTACCAGAACCTTTTTTTAAGTGAATACCATTTTGATCAACTGTTGAAATTCCCACAGAATCATAACCTCTATATTCAAGCTTACCAATAGATTCTAAAAGAATTGGAGCTACTTTTCTATTTTTTAATACACATCCAACAATTCCGCACATATTTTAACCCCTTTGTAATAATCTTATTGTGTATAATTATAAACATCCTTAACTTAATGAAGATTTTAGATATAATATTTTAGATTATAATTTAAATTTTAAATAATTTATTATTTAAAATAATAAATTATTTTAAATAATATATACTTTAAATGATTTATTTATCTTAAATGATTTATTATAATTTTATAATCTACTATATTTTAATAATTTTAAATAACTTTATAGAATAATCCTATTATATTTTATAATATTTTTATTAATTGATATTTTTAATATAATTTACTTTATTATATTTTTTAACTACATTTCTAATTATGTTTTTAACTAATTTTTAATTACATTTTTGTTATATTTTTTAGTTATATTTTTTATATTTTTGATTATATTATTTTTATCTAAATGTTATTTTATTAATTTACTAATAATATTTATTATATATAAATTAAAGCATATAGTAGTGATATCTTTAAAAATTTATAAAGATTTTTAAATATTAGCTAATATCTAAACTAGATAATATAACTTATGTTTATTATATTGATTTATTTAATTAATTTTGATTAATAGTTATATTTCTATTATTAATAGTATTTTCTATTATTAATATTTATCATTATTTGTTTTATTGATAATAATATATAATACAATTTGTTAATAAATTAAATTTCATAATTTAATTTTTAAAATAATTAAAAATTAGTTGTAATCAAGGTTATTGAACATAGAAAACATATTTTAATAAACTAATATTATTACATAAAATTAGTAGGTATAATAATAAAAATTTAATAATAAAAGATTAATATTAAAAAATTTTATATTAAAAAAATTTTATAATATTAAAAATTTTATATTAAAAAATATAATATTATATTAACTTACTATAATTAATTAATAGCAAGTAATTAAAATTAAATAAAATTAAATATATATAGTTAATATCATATTAAAAAAATTATAATAAAAAATAATGAAAAAGTAAGAAATAATATAAAAAAGAAATTATATAAAAATTAATAATAAAACTAATAATAAAGTTAATAATAAATATAATAAAATTATTATTTAATAAAACTAATAAAAAAATTAATAAAAAAATTAATAATAAGGTTGATAATAAGATTGATAATATTGATGATGAAGTTAATATAAATTTAATAATAAATATATTTAATTTAAATTATAATTATACTTATTCCTGGTGTCTATTATGAGTGAATCTAAAAATTTAATTTATGCTGGAAAAGCTAAAGATGTTTATGAAACTGAAAAACAAAATGAAGTTATTGTTGCTTTTAGAGATGATATTACAGCTGGAGATGGAGAAAAAAAAGATAATTTAAAAGGAAAAGGACATTGCAATTCATTAATATCTTCAAAACTTTTTGAAGTATTAGAAGAAAACAGTGTAAAAACCCAATATATCCAATTGATTGAAACCGGATCAATGTTATCTAAAAAATTAGAAATGATTCCTCTTGAAGTGATAGCTAGGAATATAGCTACTGGAAGTTTACTAAAAAGATTTCCATTTGAAGAAAATCAAAAGCTAGATCCTCCCATTATACAAATGGATTATAAAAATGATGAATATCATGACCCTATGTTAAATGATGAAATAACTATTGCTCTTGGAATAGCTACTCAAGAAGAATTAGATGAAATAAAAAGCATTACTCTTAAAATAAATAAAATTTTAAGTGGGTTCTTAAAAGAAAAAGGAATATTATTAGTAGATTTTAAGCTTGAATTTGGAAAAGATGAAGATGGAAATATTGTTTTAGGAGATGAAATTAGTCCAGATACATGTAGATACTGGGATATAGAAACCTTAGAAACTTTAGATAAGGATTCATTTAGACAAGGTCAAGATAATGTTATGGATATTTATGACCAAGTTTGTAGCATGATTGTTGATGAAAAAGATATAGAAAAATGGGGAATTCAATAATTCTCAACTATTATGAAATTTTAGAATATTAATAAAGGATTTATGATAATATGATATTCAATGTTGAAGTTAAAATCTCACTAAAAAAAGGAATGTTAAATCCAGAAAGTTCAACAATAGAAAGAGCACTAGATTTACTTGGATATAAAGTAAAAAATACTGACACAATTGATATTATTACTTTTCAAATAGAGGAAAAAAATGAAGAAAAGGTTTTAGAAGAAGTTGATGATATGTGTCAGAGGCTACTTTGCAATCCTGTAATTCATGATTATGAAATAACTATAAATAGCTAATGGAGAGTAAAAAGAAATGAAAATAGGAGTAATAAGATTTCCAGGTTCTAACTGTGATCGAGATGTCTATCATGCAATTGAATTAGCTGGTGGTGAAGGAGAATATGTATGGTGGAATAAAAAAGATCTTAGTTACTTAGATGCAGTAATAATACCTGGAGGATTTTCTTATGGAGATTATTTAAGAGCAGGAGCAATAGCTTCTATTACTCCAGTAGTAGATGGAATAAAATCTCTAGTAAAAGAAGAAAAACCAGTTCTTGGAATATGTAATGGGGCCCAGATTTTAGCTGAAATTGGTCTTGTTCCAGGAGTATTTACTGTAAATGAAAATCCAAAGTTCAACTGTGAATGGGTTGATTTAAAAGTATCTACTACAAGAACTCCATTTACTAATAATTTTAAGAAAAATGAAATTATTAAAATGCCAGTAGCTCATGCTGAAGGAAGGTATTTTAATCAAGATATTGATACACTAAAGAGTCAAGATCAGATCGTCCTACAATTTTCTAATAAGAATCCAAATGGTTCAATTGAAGGAATTACTGGAGTTTGTGATGAATCTGGATTAGTATGTGCAGTTATGCCACATCCAGAAAGAGCATCAGAAGAAATTTTAGGTTCTGCTGATGGATTAAACTTTTTCAAAGGAATTTTAGATAGCATATAATTTTAGTAAATTATAATATCAATAATATATAATCTTAGTAGTTTATACTATAAAAAATATTTTAAATTAAAAATTTGACTATCAAGGTGAATAAATGACTGTTTATCTAGTTGGAGCAGGTCCTGGAGACCCTGAACTAATTACACTTAAAGCTATAAAAGCATTGAACAGAGCAGATGTTGTTATATATGATAGATTAGCTAATGAAGAGATATTACAACATTCTCCTAATGCAAAATTAATTTATGTTGGGAAAAAAGCTGGAGAGCATTATAAATCTCAAGAAGAAATTAATAATATTATTATTAAAGAAGCAAAAAATGAATCTAATAAGATAATTGTTAGACTCAAAGGAGGAGATCCATTTGTATTTGGAAGAGGAGGAGAAGAAATATTAGAACTTATAAATGAAAATATTTCTTTTGAAATCATTCCAGGTGTAACTTCAGCTATCGGAGCTCCAACAAGAGTTGGCCTTCCAATCACTCATAGAGGAGTATCTACATCATTCACAGTAGTCACTGGTCATGAAGATCCTACAAAAGATAAAAAACAAGTTAAATGGGATTATACTGCCGATACTATAATTGTTTTAATGGGGATAGGAAAAATAGAAGAGAATACTGCTGAAATGATGAAGTATAAAAGCCCTGAAACACCTGCTTGTATAATTGAAAATGGAACACTTCCTAATGAAAGAATTATTTTTGGAAAATTAGAAAATATAGCTCAAAAAGATATTAATACTCCTGCAATATTAATTGTTGGAAATGTTATAAATATTTTCAAAGAAATAAAAGATTTTAAAGACAAAAATAATATTTAAAATAGAATTATTTAGATTAAAATCTAAATAATCTAAAATAATCTAATATTACTCTTCATATAGGCTATCATTAAATAATGAGATTAATCATTAAAATAAAATTAATCATCAAATATCGATATCTCATAATATTATTTCCAATAAATTAAGGAGATGTAAAAATGAAAAAATGTGAAAAAGAAACAATAGTGGCTATCACAAGACCTTTTAATAGATTAGATGAAGCCGTATCCATTGTAGAATCATATGGAGCAACACCATTTATAGCTCCAACATTGGAATTAAAATTAACCAATACAGAATCTCTAAAAGCATTAATTGAATTAGCTGATGATTTAGATTGGTTAATATTTACTTCACCAACATCAATAGAATCAATTTTTAAATTTTATCCTAATTTTGGAGAATTAATAAATGAAAATTGCCAAATAGCAACTATTGGACAAAAAACAGCAGAATTAGCTAATGAATATGGTTTAGGTACAGATCTAGTTCCTGAAAATTATACTGCAGAAGGACTTCTTGAATCCTTTAAAGACATTAATATTACAAAAAGCCTTATTGGACTTCCAAGAACATTAGCTGCACGAGAAACCCTTCCAGAAGGATTAGAAAAAATGGGTGCTGATGTCATACTTGCCGAAAGTTATGAATCAATAATTCCTCTCGATACAGTTAGAATTGAAGTTTTAATTGGCAAAATTTTAAGCTCTGAAATTGATGCAATAACATTTACAAGCCCATTAACAGTGATAAACCTTTTTAAGATAGCTAATGATGAACAAATTCCCGAGTTAGTTAATAAATTATCAACTAGTGTTTTAACAGTTGCAATAGGACCAATTACAAATAAAACCCTCAAAAACTTTGGAATAGACGCCATATATCCAGATACATACACAGTTAAAGATATGATGGACTTATTATTCGAAAGAATATAAGAAAAATAAGTAATATATATTAAAATGTTGTATAATATAAACAACTAATAAGAAACAAATAATAAGAAAAATAATAGATTATAATAAAAATAAAGAATTTATAAGAAAATAATGTAATAGAATAAATAATATATAATAAAAATAAATATTCTTTTTTTATTTATTTTTCTATTATTTTTTCTTTTTATCTTTTCTATTTTTACCTTTTTTATCTTTATCTTTTCTATTATTACCTTTATCTTTTCTATTTAAAAAAAATTAAAAAAATTAATAAAAATAGAATATCAAACTGACTAATCTTTCAAACTGATTAATTTTCTTTATTCATTTTTAAAAGAGCAGCAGCTATATCTATTGAATTATATCCTATTTCTATCAATGATTCAACACTATGAATTTCTTTATTAAGATTATTTTCTTCAATAGATTTTTTAATTTTATCTAAAATCAAATTATTTTTAATATCCCTAATATCATCTAAAGAAGGAACTTTCTGTTGTTTAATCTTTGATTTTGTGTATTTTTGAATATCTCTAAGTTTATATATTTCTTTACCTGCTACAAATGTAAATGCATAACCAGTTTTACCAGCTCTTCCAGTTCTACCAATTCTATGAACATAATATTCATTGTCATTAGGTACATCATAGTTAAAAACAGCTTCAACATCAGGAACATCAATACCTCTTGCAGCAACATCAGTAGCTACTAAAATTTCAATTTTCCCTTTTCTAAACTTGTTCATTACCTTATCTCTTTGAGCTTGCCTCATATCTCCATGAATACCATCAACATCATATCCACGACTTTTTAAATCTCTTACAAGGCGATCAACTCTTCTTTTAGTATTACAAAACACTAAAACTAAGTTTAAATCGTAGATATCCATTAAACGAGAAAATAATTCAAGTTTCATCTTTTCTCTTGCTTCAAAGTATATCTGTTCAATTTCAGGAGCAGTTATAAGATGTTGAGCTACTCTTAAATGCTTAGGGTTTTTTTGGTAATTATGAGTTAACTTTTTTATAGCTCTTGGCATTGTAGCTGAAAAAAGTAAAGTTTGTCTATTTTTAGGAGTTCTCTTTAATATTTTTTCAATATCCTCACGAAACCCCATATCTAACATTTCATCAGCTTCATCTAAAACAACTGTTTCTATTCCAGATAAATCCAAAGTTCCTCTTTCAATATGATCAATTATACGACCTGGAGTTCCAATAATTATATGAACTCCTTTTTTAAGAGCCCTAATCTGCCTACCTATAGGTTGACCCCCATATACAGGAAGTACATGTAATTTTTTCATAAAAGAAGATAATTTTCCTATTTCCTTAGCTACTTGTAAGCTTAACTCACGAGTAGGACATATAATAATAGCTTGAGGAGCTTTATCCTCAACAAAAATCTTTTCTAAGACAGGTATTCCAAAAGCTACTGTTTTACCAGTACCAGTTTGTGCCTGTCCAATAATGTCTTTACCTTCTAAAGCTTCAGGTATTGTCAAACCTTGAATTGGTGTAGGTTCTTCAAAACCCATGTCTTTTACTGCGTTCTTAATTTCTTTTGATATATCAAAATTGTAAAATGATAATTGTTCCATATAATCTTCCTTATTAAATAAATATAATTAAAATATAAATTAACACACAATAAACCATTTTTATACAGTATTTTATACTGCATTAATTTATATGATAATTTCATACAGTGTTAATTCATACATTATTATTTTAGTATTTTAAGTATAAACTATTAATAATATTTATACTATTACTTAATAGCATATATTTTAGTATAGAGTATTTTAGTATAAAGTATATTTAATAGTATTCTGTTTATATTATCAGCATATTTACTATTATATTTAATATACTACTATATTTATTAGTATACTAACTAACATATGATTCTATTAAGAATGTGTCTCATATTAAGTATTAATAATCTAAAAACTAGTAAAATATCACATATTAATAGCTTTTATTTATTTAATATTAATAAAAAGTTATTTATAAATATTAATAATAGAAATTATTGATAAATATTAATAGCCATTACATAGCTGTAATTAATAGATATTAATAGAAATTATTAATTTATTAAAAATAGAAAAAATGCTTAAAAAAATATTGTTAAAATAAATATAAAATTAATGATTTATTTCTATTAAATATAATTAAATATAACATTATATAGTATGTTGTTAGTTGTATTTAAATGCTCTTATTAATTGTATTCTTTTCATTAGTTTTTAATATTAATAGGAAAAAATGAAAATAAAAAAGATTTTTAAATATGTGATTTCAGACATATGATTTTTAAATATTCTATCCTTAAATAAATATAATTTTTATAGTAAAAATTTATAGAGTATAGAAAACATATATAATTGTAATAATTTATAAAAATAAGGACGTTATAAAAATGGCATATGGCATGAACTATGGATCAGGCATGGGTTTTGATCCTGGATTTTGGGGATGGATTTTGATATATATTATAATCGCTGTAATAGTGTATTATATTATCTATAAGCTATACCTCAGAAGAAAATATAAAAAATAAAGAATAAAAATAGATATAAAAATAGGAATAAAAAACAAATAAAATAAAAGAATAATAAAATAAAAAGAATAAAAAAACCCTCAAAATAATTAAAAAATAGAACAAAAGACTAAAAGTGTTCACAATAACTTTGAAATCTACATTTATTACACTTATTAATATTTTTTGTAGGTAGAAATGGTTTTGAACCTTCAAAAAGACCATGCATTCTGTTCACTAAAAATTTAATTTTTTTCTCATTATTTTCATCAAATTCATCTATCCAAAATATATTATCAGTTCCTCTTTCACGTAAAGCTGCTTTTATCTTTCTTTTATCCTTTTTTGGAGAAAATAATGTAGTTTGGGGATTTTCTGAAAGCTTATTAATCATAGACTTGAAAGCTAATGAATATGCTAAAACTTGATTAATAGTTGAGGGATAAGGTATTTTTCCAGGTTTATCATCTATGATAACAAATTCATCAGGAGTCATCCAAATTTCATCAATAAAGCCTCTAATACCATATTCAGGAGCTACAACAAAAAATTCTCTTGAAATAGCTGCTTCCTCCATAGATGTTTTTAAAACTTCATCAAAAGTTGTTGGAACAGCATCCTCTTTAAATTTATCTTCAAGTTTTTGATGTTCCCTTGTTCCTAAAGTCATTTCCTGAGTTGGGGCTGTTTTAATTCCTTTAAAATATTGAAGATATAAACTATACTCACAATAACCTTGTTGATTTAGCCAACTTATAGGAAAATTATTTTTACCATTAATAATCTGAATACCATTAATTTTAGGATGTTTTATAGCTTCATATTTAATATTTGGATTATTAATCAATTTATTTTTCATAAAAACTCCTCAAAGTTTTTAAACATTATTATATTATCCTATTAAAAATATAATCAATGTATTATAAATAAGTATATTGTTTTTAATTCAAATATAATTATCTTATTTTATAAATATATTTTAGTATTTTATAAATATAATTTATATTTAATAAATTTAATTTAACAAAAATAATATATAAAGTAAATTAATAGATAAAATGAAAAAAAGAAACAAAAAAATAATAATGATAATAATATTAATATTTGCATTATTTACAATTGGAACAAAAGTTTTAATAGGGTCTGAAAACAGTATTAATTCTAATTACTCTTTTAATAATCAAAACAATCAAAATTATACAAAAAATAATAATAATAATAATAATAATAATAATGGTTATAGTAATATTAACAGTAATAATAGTAATAATAGTAATAATAATATTTCAATTAACTCAGAAAATTATAAAAAATATTATGATGCAAAAGGATTTTGTGATCATGTCATTGATGGGGACACCATAGATGTTAGAGGTGTTGGAAGAATTCGGCTTGTAGGGGTAAATACTCCTGAAAGAGGAGAATTAGGATATCAAAATGCAACAGATTTTGTTAAAAGTAAGTGTCTTGGAAAAACTATATATTTAGATATTGATGATGCTAAAAATAAAGATAAATATGGTAGAATATTAGCAATAGTTTATGTTGAAGATATTGGAAATCTAAATAAGGAATTATTAAAAAAAAGTTATGCTAAGATACTTTTTATCCCTCCATCAGAGTTTAATCCTTATGAATGGACGTGAAATAGCTAATATAAATTAAATAATAAAAAAATTAGCTAATAATTAATTATAATATATAATAAAATTTTTTTTATAAATGAATATTATAAAAATATTCATTTTCATAATTTTTAATTTTTTTAATTGATTATATGCCTTTCAATTGTATAAATAATTATTAAATTGATTATATATTTTTAAATTGATTATATTTATGTGATAAATTATATCTATTAAATATATTCATAAAAATCCTGACTTTTTTAAATCTATTTATAATAAATATAACAAGAACATTCTTAAATTTATTTCAAAATAAATATTCCTAATTTTATTTGCAAATAAATAATCATGACTTTTTATTTTAATCATAAACTGGAATTTTTTATATCTAATAAATAATACATCTTTTTTATATATATTTTAGACAATATACGACTTTTTGTTAAAAACAAATCATTCTAATAATTATATCTCATTATCTATGAAAAAATCTTTTGATTTGAATTTTTTATATATATTTTAAACAATATACAACTTTTTGTTAAAAATAAATCATTTCAATAATTATATTTCATTATCTATAGAAAAGTCTTTTGGTTTAAATTTTTTATATATACTTTAAATAATATCATTCATTAACGTATATGTTGTATTGAACTCATGTTAATGAAAGTTGAATACAAAAAATTAATATTAATGGGGGTGAAAATGTATGAAAAAATATAAAAAATTATTAATACCAATAATGATAATTTCATTCTTATTTACAATATCTTCAGCTAACGCAATAGATATAACACTCAATTCAGATGATAATGGAGGCATTAATGAAGCTATAAGTAAAGTAAATAATAGTAGTGATGATATTAATATTATAACACTAAATTCTGGAACATACAACAAAACTACAGATAGGAACAACAACATAACATTTAACAATAAAAATCTTACAATCCAAGGAAGTGGGCCAGCAGGTTCAGTAATAATCAATGCACAAAAACTTGGAAGAATCTTCAATATAACTGGAAATTCAAATATAAAATTTATTAACATAAATTTTATAAATGGAAATATTTCTAGTAATGGTGGTACTATTTATAAAATAGGATCTGGAACATTAACAATAATAAATTGTACATTCAGTAATAGTAATGCAAATTATGGTGGAGCAATATATAATACTGCTAGTAACTTTAAAATAATTGATTCTGATTTTTATAATAATGTTGCAAGATCTCGTGAAGGTGGTGCTATCCATACTGAAGGAGAAGAAAATTTTACTATTAACAATTCAAATTTTATCAATAATACAGCACTTGGAAATAATGGATGTGGTGGTGCTATAACCATCAGGAATACTATATATATAAATATAAATAATACCGTATTCACTAATAATTCTGCTAATTTTTGTGGAGGAGCTATTTACAATATGTGGAATGAATATATTACTATAAACAACTCTACTTTCACAAATAATACTGCACAACATGGAGGTGCTTTTTCTATTAATGGAGATTCCTATTTTGAAATACTCAACTCTCGATTTATAGGAAACAATGTATCTGGAGATGGTGGTGCAGTTGAAGATAATGATAATTATCTTTTAAAGATAGCTAATTGTAGCTTCGAAAACAACACAGCTAAGAGAGGTAGTGCTATTTACAATTTATATAGTGAAGAAACTAGTGTGATTAATTCTACTTTTAGCAATAATGTTAATGCTTCTATTAATTTAAGAGGTGTTAATAATTCCATTATAGGATGTAATTTTACAAACAATCAGTTAGCTATCAATATAACTGGAAATAATATCAGTGTAGTAGGTTGTAATGTTTTTAATAACAATCAAGGCATATTTTTAAGTATAGCTGCAACAAATACTACAATTAATTATAATAGAATTTTCAACAATACAAATTATGATTTAAATAACACTGGAATTAATAGTAATGCTGATTATAACTGGTGGGGAAGTTCTTACACTCCAAATCAATTATTCGACCTAATACCTAGCAATTATTTTATTATAAATATTGTTAATTTAACCTCATTGTACTCTAATGGTGTAGTTACCTTCCAATACACATTCAAATTAAACGATAATAGTGATTTTAATGCTAGTTTATTACCATATTTTGTAACAAATGTTTACACAAATCTTACTGATGGTGTTTACACTTCTTTTGATGCAAAATTTAGCAAAACCTTTGATGTGATATTAAATGATACTGGAAATATACTTTATACTTTTGTAACTGATAATGGACAACAATCTTTTAATGGTAATATAAGCTCTAAGAAAATTCTAAAAACAAATATTACAACAAATAACATGAAAAGCAAAAATGGAAAAACAATAATTTTAACAGCTAAACTAACTGATGAAAATGGTAATCTATTAGATGGTAAAGAAATAGTATTTAATGTTGGAAATATAACTTTTAAAGCTATAACAGATGACAATGGAATAGCTACAGTACAATACGTAATTAATAAAGATGATCTAATCGATGAGAAATTAACTTTCACAGTGACATTCATAGAAAATGAAGATTATCTAACAAGCACCAACACAGAAATTATAAAATTAATAAAAGAACCAATACCAACTCCCAAACCAGAAGATAAAGATGATAATAAAGATGATGATAAAAGTGATGATAAAAATAATGATAAAACAACTGAAAATTCAGAAAAAATCAATAAAACAATTAAAAATCCAAAAGAACTCAATAAAACTAGCGCAGGTATGAAAAAAACAGGATTGCCAATAAACTTAATACTTCTAGTGTTATTAACTCTAATAGGTATCACATATTATAAGAAACAATAACAGCTATAAAATTTAAACTTTTTCTTTTTTCTTTTTCCCTTTTTCTTTTTTTAAAATAAAAATAAAAAATAAAAATATAAAAAATATTAAAATAATTAATAAAATAACGTTTTAAATAGGAATAATATAATTAAAAAATAATTAAAAATAATTAAAAAATAATTAAAAATAATTAAAAAATAATTAAAAAATAATTAAAAATAATTAAAAATAATTAAAAATAATTAAAAATAATTAAAAATAATTAAATTATTTATGAGCATCAACTACATTATATTTAATACTATCGTCTTCTAATCTTCTTATAATGCCCTTAGCCATATCCCCAACAACTAAAATTAAAACATTTAATCCCTTTTTTGCAGCAGATATACTAGAAGAAGATATTGCAAATTCAATATCTACAGGAATACTCAATTTATTAGCTACAGATCTAGAAACCGTACCCATAGCTCCAAATCTATCTATTTTTTCAATTCCCCATTTTTTAAAATCAGAAGTGTACAATGATTTAATCAATTCAAGATCAGCATTACGTGACCCTCCTTGTTTAATAGTTGGTAAAGTAACTATAATTACTTGACCTACTTTTAAATCAATAAGCCCACTTAAAGAACTTAAAGGAACATCCTCACCTTTCTTAACATCACATAAAACTTCAGCATTAGCACTTTGTTTAGATTTACCTGCATAAAGAAGCCCTTCTTCCATGAATAAACCAACACTTTCACCTTCTTTTAGATCTTCCGTAGCAATAGCAGGCCAAATAGATTTATAATAATTCATAGTTTCTAAAACATCATCAGAATACTTTCTAAGACTTATTGCATCTTTTTTAACTTTAGATATTCCTTTTTGAGTTATTTTATAAGGAGCTCTACCATCTTTAGAAGTTATATATCTTTCCTCAATTAAAGTCTTTATATTTTCAGATACTGCTTGTACTGTTATTCCCAATCGTTCTGCAATGTCTTTTTGACGTAAATGAGGTTCTTGTTTAGATATTTCGCTCAATATCTGAAAATGAGTCATTTCTCCTCTTTTTTTAAAGATTTTCATTGTATCCTCCATACAATATAAACAATAGTTTTAATTATATCTATATTAGCAATGATTTATACTTTTGTTATTTTAACAAATTATACTTAAAAGTTTATACTTAACAATTTATACTCTTATATAATAATAATTAGGTTTATGTATTTAATTATATGCTTTTAAAGATTAACATTTTTAAAGATTAAATTCTAAAGATTAAAATTATACAAAACAAAACCATTAGATAATAAAATCATTAAACAAAATTAAAGGAAAAATAATACTTGAAATAATAAGATTTTAAATTTATATTGAGTTTATATTAGGTCCATATTAGTTTATATTAGTTTATATTACTTCATATTAGGTTTATATTGGTTTATATTAAAATTATTAAAAAAATTTTATTATAAAGATAGTAAAAGACATTAATAATTTAGCTATAAAACCATCATTATAAGATTTTTTCATTTGTTTAGCTAAAGTTAAAATCTTCTCTTTTTCATTGTTATTTCCTTTAAATTTTAAAAATAGTTTTATCCAATTCAATAAAAAAGGATTTAAAATCAAAGCACTATGTTTAAACTCATACTTATTACATAAATCTAAACAATTTTTATAAGATTTCAGAGAATCAAAAACAAGTTTAAAGGAAACATTTTTAGTAACAGATTTGTCATCTTGAGAATCCCTCATATAATAATCAGTTACAAACACTTCATTTAAAAATAATATTCCATTTGCATTTAAATAGGATTCAACAACAAAATTTAAATCTTCTCCTGAAATATAAGGTGGAAACTTAATATTATTTTCAATGATTAAATCTCTCTTATATATTTTAGTCCAGATTGAAGGAAGAATCTTTAAAATATTTATATCTTCATTAATATTTTTAATATAAATTTCTTTTATATAATCATTATCAGCATTAAGATTATCAGTATCATATTTCTTTATTTTTTTACCATAAAATAAAGGACTGAAAATATTTTTCCAAAAGAAAAAAGAGATAGAAGACAAATAATGATTGTATAAAATATCATCACTAAATTCATCAATATTATCCTCATAGGGAGAATAAGACTTTTGAATATACTCATGGTCATGATATTTATTGGAAGAATTAGAAGAATTAAAAAGATTAGAATTATTAGAATTATTAGAATTGTTAAAATTGTTAGAATTGTTAGAATTGTTAGAAGCATTATAATTGTTAGAACTATTATAATTGTTGAAATTATTATTAAAATCATTAAAATTCGAATAAACACGTTTATATCTTCCAAAGACAATATCTAAATTTCCATAAGTCTCTGAAGATATTTTATTATAGAGAATTTCACAAGCATTTAATTCATATCTATCATCAGAATCTAAAAACATTAAATAATCAGCAACAGCATATTTTAAACCAATATTTCTAGGGCCATAAGCTCCCCCAATATTATTTTCAAGGTGAATGGCTAAAAAATTGTCATATTTCATTGCATATTCATTTATAATGTTTTTAGTTTTATCTGTAGAACCATCATTAACCAATATAACTTGAAGGTTCTCTATTCCGATTGATTGATTAACTATAGAATTCAAAGAAGTTTCTAAATATTTCTCAGCATTAAAAATAGGCATTATAATACTAATTTTATAATTAGTATTATTAATATTATTATCTATATTATTATTTATAGTATTATTTATAGTATTATTGATGTTATAATCTTTCTCAATAAATATATCATTAGTAGAGATATCGATTTTATTGATACTCTTGTTATTGATACTCTTATTATCTATAGTAATAATAGTAATAATAAAAACTCCATTAATTATTAATTCAAATTAAAATAAAGCTAAAAATATTATTAATAAAAGTAAAATAATATTGATAAAGTAAAAATAATACTAATCAAATTAAGAATATTATTCAAACTAAATATTATGAAATTAAAAATATTAATAAACTAAACATATTACAATTTAGCTAATTTTTAGCTCTTTTTTACTAATTTTTTAAGTCTAAATGAGATATAAGCATAACCACCACGAAAAACCCTTTTAAACTCTATCCAATCTAAATTGCTTAAAAATGTTTTAAAAATATAGGTAAATGAAAAATAATATTTACTCATAAGATTATCTCGAATTTTCTCAATTTCATCTGCACTTGCATAAGGATAGTTTACAAGGCAATTTAAGTAACCATCATCATTTAACCATTTTGAATAGTCCTCAGTAATAAGATAACCTTCCTCTTTTACCCATTCATAAAATTCAGTACCTGGGAAAGGAACAGCTTGTTGAAAAAAGCACATGTCGGGATAAACTTTCTTTGCAAATTCAAAAGTTTCATTGATAGTATCTAAATTATCACCTTTAAGCCCAATCATAAAGCAACCAAATACTTTAATACCTAATTTTTTCGTATTTTTTGCAAAATCAAGAGATTGTTGTAAATTTATACCCTTTTTAGTTTCATCTAAAACTTTTTGAGAACCTGATTCATATCCTGTAACAAGAAGCCTGCACCCAGCTTCTTTCATTTTCTTCATAACATTAAAAGGTAAATCTACACGAGTATTACAAGACCAAATCGGATTTAAACCTCTTTTGATTATCTCATCACAAAAATCAATGATTCTTTCATTATTAACTGTAAAAGTATCATCTTCAATGAAAATTTCTTTAATTTCAGGCATTTCAGTTAGAATATACTCTATTTCATCTACGAGATCCTTTGTACTCCTTGTTCTAAATAGTCTTCCACCCATTGTAGAAGGATATGAACAAAAATTACATTTATTAGGACAACCTCTTGCACTAACAATCTGTATCATAGGTTTTTGAGCAAAAGCATAAGCATAATCATCAACATTTAAAAATTTCTGATAAACTTTTGAAACAAAAGGTAGCTCATCAAGGTTATCTAAAGGAACTCTATCAGGATTATGAAATATTTTTCCTCTTTCAATACTTTCATCATCTGAATGAATAGCATCAGATCTATAAGATATTCCCTTAATTTCAGAAATATCTCCTTTATCATCAATATTTCCAGAATTATTCAGAGTAAATATAATTTCAGGAATTGTAAAATCATATTCTTGGCGAACAACAAAATCAATCCCATTACATTGATTTAAAACTTCTTCAGGAAGTATAGTTGCATGAGTACCTCCAATAATAATTTTAAGATTGGGATTTTCTTTTTTTATAATATTTATAGTTTCAAAATCATAAAAACAAGTAGGAGTAGTTATTTCAGCCATTATATAATCAGGATTATAGTTAGATATCTCATTTAAGGTATCTTCAATAGAGTATTCTCTTGTAATACAATCCACTAATTTAGTTTCTATACCCTTTTTTTCACAAACACCAGCACCATAAGCTAACCAATAAGGATAATAAAGTGTTCCTGCCTTAGTCTTTTCAGGCCATCTACTAGCACGACTAATATTAAACTTGTAGGGTAAATTTAAAAATAAGATCTTCATCTATAAAACTCCACATATATAATAAAATTCCATATATAATAATTTATAAAACTCCATTTAATTGATTATTGAAAGTGGATAAAAACTCTTCTTTTTTATCAATAGGAATATAAGCTCCACAAGCAACAGAATGTCCTCCTCCACTACCCCCTACAGATTTAGACACTTTTCTTATGATATTACCAAAATGAATGCCATCATAAGCAAGTAATCTTGAACAGCGAAGAGAAACTTTTAAGTTTTCATCTTCATCACTAATTTGAGTAAAACCAATCATTGGTTTTCTCCAATCACCATAACTAAGAATCATACCAGCAATAGTTCCAACAACCTGACTTTTAATACCATTTCCATCAAAGTATTGTATATTATCTAAGTTTTTAATCATATCTTCTTCTTCGATTCTGTGAATATTTTGAGCAAGGTATCTTCTATGCTCTTTTGAAATAATTTCAAGTTGATCTAGAGAATCAGTCCTATTACCTTTTAATATTTCTAAAGCTATATCCTCACGATTATTCCTTGTACATGCATTCATAGCAGTTGAAAACTCAGCAGCATCTCTTAAAAAAGTATGGTTTTCTTCCATCATAAACTCATAAGAATCACTGGCTACAAGCTTTGGAACATGATGAATATATCGTTTAGGAACTTCTTTAGATAACATTTTAACAAGCTCTGAAAATAATTTTCCCTTTTCAGAAATATCTAGATCACTAAGTGTTCTAGACCTATCACCAACTTTACGAGGAATACCTAAATCTTTCATTAAAGCTATTGATTCAGTTCTATTATTAGTTATAGGTAAATTAACATCACTAAAATAAGAGAGAGCTACAAAAAGAGGACGGGTTTGTCTTCCATATAAAGATAAATCATTGATTGATTGAACATAACCTTGATTAACACTATCATTTAAAATAATTGAATTTAAACCTTCAAGTTTACCAGAACTACTATTTTGCATATCTCCAATAGCTGCAAGAACCCCAATCCAACTTAAATCAATATAACCAAATTCTCTAGCTAATAGATAGCTTAATCCTCCACCAGAAACATGATAAGAACCATCAATACCATGATGAAGAGGATTTATTTCTAAATAGTTGTAAGAAGCCTTATCTCGATAGTTTAAATCTCGAATAGGAGGATGATGGTCTAAAATAATTATCTTTGAATCATTATTAGCTAATTTATCAACTTCTTGGCCAGAACCTAAATCTGAAAATATAGTTAACTCATTTTCTATTTCCAAATTTTCAAGTTTATCTAAACTAACAATCTCAATATCATGGTCTTTTTCTTGTCTATCAAGAATTGTAGATAAAATAGCTCCTGCAGATATACCATCACAGTCATTATGACTGTAAATTTTAATATCTTCTGAAGATTCTATCATTAATTTAGCTTTATTGAATAATTGTTTCATTTTCAAAGGTAATTTTTCCATACTTTCCCTTTAGAACTCTTTAAAATTAATAATATTCATAATAATATATATAAAGATATTTATAACATTAAATATTAATAATTTTAATAATATTTATAATAATAAGTATAATTATCCCCTAAAACATATTTAGTTTAAATATAATTGTACCTTTAACTAATCTAGTTTTAATGATTACTTTTAAATAATTATACCTTTAAATTATTTTTTTCTTAAAGATTTTATTGATTGGCTAATATTAACTAAAAGCTTATTTTTTGATATTTCTTCACGTTCAATTATGATTCTCCCAGAACTATCCCACCAAAACCGAGGATAATATTTATCATCTTCAGTTTTAGGATTTAAACCTAATTTACGTGCAGCACGAGAGATTTCAGTTAATTTTGGATTAGTTACAGCATCATTTTTACTAATTTTCCTTCCATCATTCCGACTTTTACTTGAATCAATATAAACTGGCCATATAATTGTTTCCAAATTATCACCTAACATTCATAAACATAATATTCATAATTTAACAGTTGAGATTTAACAGCTATAGATTTAACAGTTAAGTATAGCTTTAAAAATTATAAGTTTAATATTTATTAATTTAATATTTATTGATTTAATAGTTATAGATTTAACAATAATAAATTTAAAAATTATTGATTTAACAGTTATAAAACCAATATTCATAAAATTATTAATAATATTTAATCATTATCTTAGATTTAATCATTATCTTCGCTTAACTCAGGATTTAAGCTTACTTTATTCGAATATTCCATATCTTCTAGAACAACTTCAGAATGAGAAAGTCTTCCTAAAATTCTTTCATTAGAAGAACCAGTAAACCTACCAATTAAAATATCAAATATTATAGGTATCCAATAAATTTTTGATAGATTTCTTATTACAGATTGTTTATATGAAATTTTATTATTATAATTATAGCTATCAGTTGAAAGAACCTTTAAAAATAATAAATGTTTTCCAACAGTTGTTCCTAACTTTTTTTCTAGTAAAATAAAATAAGCTAAACCAATGATAGGCGCTAAAATTATCATATACTCATAAACAAAAAATGCAGAAAAAGGGAATACAATAAGATACAATAACTCTGCTATAATCCACATAATAGCTGAAACAACAAAATAATCAGCGATATATGCTAAAACCCTTTTTTTAAACACACTTACCATGATAACACCATTTTAATAAATATCTATTAAATCATGAATTAATACTAAAATAATGAATTAATAATTATGAAAATTTTTATTTTTATAAAATTAAGAGATCTCTGATTTAATATTATAAAATTAAGAATTCTTTGATTTTTTAATAAATATAATAAATAAAAATTAACATACTCTAGGAACTGGATCTGCAATTGGAGATTCTAAAATCCTCTGACCTCCAACTTCAGTTTCTATTAAAACATGATTATTATTATTATTATTATTATTTTCAATAACTTCCCCGATAATAGCTGCATCTTTTCCATATTTATCTTTAGAAATCGCAGCTAATGTTTCTTCAGCTAAATCAGGTTTAACACCCATAACAATTTTTCCTTCATTTGCAACTTCATAAGGATCTATACCCAGCATATCAGAAACAGCTTTTACTTCTTGCTTTATAGGTATTGCTTCATCTTGAAGAAGAATTCCAACACCAGATTTACTTGCCATTTCATTAATAGCATTAGCTAATCCTCCTCTTGTAGGATCTTTCATAGCAGTAACTCCTCCAACTTCAAGAGCCTTTTCCACCATCCCCCACACAGGAGCAACATCTGATTTAAGGTCGGTTTCAAAACCAAAACCTTCCCTAAAAGACATTAAAGACATTCCATGATCTCCAACACTCCCAGTAATGATTATTTTATCCCCAACATTTAATCCAGAGTCTCTTATAGCTTTACCTTTTTCTACAATACCAATACCAGTAGTTACTACAACCAACTCATCAATTTTATCTTGTTCCATAACCTTAGTATCACCAGCTATAACAGCAACATCTGCTTCAGCACAAGTTTCATCCATAGATTTTATAATTTTATCAAGATCTTCAATAGAAAAGCCTTCTTTAATTATCATTGCATTTGTAATAGCTAATGGTTTTGCTCCCATAACAGCAACATCATTTATTGTTCCAGCTGCAGAAATTCTACCAATATCTCCACCTGGGAAAAACAAAGGATTTATAGTGTGACCATCAGTAGTAACAACCACTTCATAATCTTCTAAAGGTATTGTTGCCCCATCATCAAGAGCATCTAACCCTATCCCTCCATTTACAGATTTTTTTGATAAGTTATTAAGAATAGTTTCAGAGATAAGTTTCCCCATAACTTCTCCACCAGCACCATGTGACATCCCAATTTTCATTATATCCTCTTATTTGGTAATTTTTATTAATATAGTAATTTTTTTAATTATAATATAAAAAATTATAGAAGTAATATCAATAGAATATTGATAAGATAATATTGATAAGATATTAATCAATATAATTATTTATTTTACTATTATCATTATTAAATTTATGCAATGAAAATTAGAATTAACATTTTTTTTTTAAAAAAAAAAAAGTAAAATAATGAATTATAAAAATGTACTTTATAAAAATAAAATAATAATTTATAAAAAGTAGCACTATAATCTATAAAATATAATAATAAAATAATTATTTAATAACTATAAAAGTTCTTGAGCTTCTTTAAAATTAACCTCATAAATATGAGCACTGATTGAATGAATTGTTATTGTTTCAATACTTGCATTTACCCTTTCTGAAACATATTGAGCTAGATAGCTAAGACCTACTGCATTTGGAAACCAAGCCCCATAAATATCATGACTTCTCCAAAGAGCAGTTGTATAAAGCTTATCATCCCTTATTTTAAAGTCAACTAAAATCATGCAAGGAACTTCATCATTTTTTGAATCAATCACTTGATCCCAGGTAATAGAAATTGCTCTTCTAGATTCTCTACAATTTTTAAGCCTTTCGATAGCTTCATTTATCTGATCTACACCCTTAAAATGAGCTCTAAGTCTGTTTCCATAAGTATAAACAAACCCTTGTTTATCGTCACTTATAAATTGTTCACTATAAGTTTTTAACCTGTCACCTTTCCAGAAATAGCCTTCAGGAACTCTTATATTAGATATGTCATTAGAATTAGATTGAATATTAAAGAAATCCCCTCCAGCATCCTTGCCAAATGGTTTTTTAATAGAGACCATTACATTTAAAATTTCTTTAGTTAAAGAACCTCTTTCATCATTAACATCCTTACCATCTTTCATTATTTCTTTAACTAATGTTTCCCATCCATCAGCTATTTCATCAACTTCTATTAATATAGGCATTTTATATCTCCAAATATTTTTGAGAATTAAATATTATTATTTGAATTTCTACATAAATCTATCTATAATACATTATATAATATTATATATAATAATATATAGTATAATTTATAGCTATTACTATAAAACTAAGTAGATTCTTCATTAATTTTTGGAAAAAATAAAAATTATAAATAAAAATATATTAAACAAATAAAGATATAATAGAAAATATAAATAAAAATATGATATGATGCATTAATAAAAGTTAATTTCCAAAAAAATGAAGTATTTTAAAAAATTATATAAATTTAAGTTTAATCATTATTGTTTTCACTATTTAACATTGTCAATAAGATTACTCCATCTTTTGCAATGTAATATTCAAATACATGATGGTCAAATGACATATGAGATTCTATAAGATCATTTTTCCTAAGAAATCTCAGTATTCTTGACAATTCCAGACTTTTTATCTTTAAAATCTCCATCATCTCATTTTTAGTTCTTTCTTTTTTAAATAATAGTTTTAAAACTTCTTTTTTATGTTTTGATTCATTAATATCTTGAATTAATTCTTTTTCAAACATTAACTCACACCCTAATCAAGATTAATATCTATGTTTATTATTTTAAATCATCATTCTCTTTAATAAATACAAATTTTTTAATTTTGTATAATATAACCTAATATTTTTTATATTAGTCATTATTTATAAAATAATACTTTTTTAGGGTGATATATTTTATAAACTTTAATTTTTATTATCATTTATAGTGTTATTATTTTTAATAATTTCATCAAATCTATTAAATTTCTATCAATTTAATAAATTCAATTGTTTCTTTGGCTCCAATATTTCTTTGGAAAGTCTTTTAATAGTATGTAAATTCTTTAGTTTTTAGATTTATTAAAAATTTGTGAATTTAATTTTTTGCTTATTCTTAATATTTATTATTAAAGAGGAAAATATCTTCAGCTACAAAACATCAAAAATCTGTTCATTTTATTATATTTTAATTTTTTAAATCTTAAATTAAATTTTTTTCCAACATTATTCTTTAATGAGTTTATCTTATTAGTTGTTTCTTCTTTCATATCATAGTACTTTCATATCATAATAGTAATATTAATAGTAATATTAACAATAATATTAATAATTATTATGACAAATGCATAGCTAAAAGACAATAGTTATATACTTATAAATACATAATATTAATATATATAACATATAATTTAAAATTTAGGGGGTTTAAAATGGGTTTTGATGAATGGAGTACAGGAAAAAAAGTAGCAGTGATATTGATTATTGTTATAGCTATTTTCTGTGTGGTTGGAGCTATAACCTTTGTTTTCGTAGCTAATCAAGTAACCAATGAAATAAGTAATGCGAATATTACAATTGGAGGAAATAATAGTACAACCTCAACAATTAGCATACCACCGGGAGAATATAACATTAATATAGAAACAGAAAATAGTTGGACATCATATATTACAACTGATGGAAGATACTCTCAAAATAGTGGCTCTGGTAGTCAAGAAATTAATTTAGGAACTATAAACAACTATGCAAGCATTACAATTAATCAACAAGGAAGTGGAACTACTCATGTAATAGTTACTGATAAAGATGGAAAAACAATTACTGAAGGTAGAACCTCAACAGATTATGGCTCTGTTTATATGTTATTAAGAGTTAAATAATATTTTTATTAAACAATATTATTTATCACTTATTTATTTTTTTGATTTTAATTATTTATTTTTATTTGTATATTCTTATTTACTTATTAATTTAATTATTTTTTGTTTTAAAATCTTCAATAAAGCTAATTATGTAAATTCATAGCTTTAACCATGTTTTGAAGTTTTTTAAATGCCACTTCATCTGGTAAAAGTTTCATACCACAATCAGGATCTATTAGAAGGTTTTCTTTACCTACAATCTTAATCCCCTTTTCAATAATTTTAGATATATCTTCTACAGATTCAGCAATAGGTTTTTTAGTATCTATAACACCTAAACCAATTTTTTTACCTTCATCTATTAAATAATTAACATTTTTCTCTAAAACATTAAAGTTATTTGGATGACCTGCAAATTCACAATCGATAACATCTATATTAAATGATATAAGATCTTTAAAGACGTTTTTAACATCCCCACAACAATGTAAAGCTATAGGAACACTTAAATCTTCAGTTATAATATTAATAGATTCTTTAGCCACTTCCATATCTATTAAACCAGTTGAAAAGAAAGGTTCATCAATTTGAATTATCTTAGCTCCTGCCTTTTCAAGAGACCTAGACTCTTCCTTAAGTGCATAAGCCATATCAATTATAGCCTTGTTTTTGTCCTTGTATATAGGTCCTAATTTAGAAGATTGAATAATAGTAGAAGGTCCAGTAATTATACCTTTTAAACCTTTTTTAGATTTTTCTTCCCGGGAAAATTCTTCAGAATTAGATAAAAAGTCTTCCATATACTTGATAGCTAATTTTAAATCACTTGCCCCAATAGATTTATTGTGTTTATATATTTTAGATTTGATAGAATAAGTGTTTCCTTCAATTTCAAAACCAGGAATAGATTTAGCAAATATTTCAACCATTTCACCTCTAACTTGACCATCAGAAATTAGATCAATTCCTGCCTTTAGTTGTGAGTCAACAGCATAACGTATAGCTAATTTATATGGGTCATAAGCCCCTATATTGGAAAGTATTCTTCCCTTAATAGATTTATTTTTTTTTAAAAAAACTGGATAGCTACCAACAACAGTACTTATCATTTAATCACCAAAAATTTTAATCACCAAAAATTAAGAATTAATAAAAAGAATAAAATGAATAAAATGAATAAAAAGAAAATTTCAATAGTTAAAATCAGCTCAGATAAAAGTTAGAACTATAAATTAAAGTTTATAATGATACTACTGCTTATAATAATATTGTTACTCATGATAATATTAAGATCATGATAATATTAAAATTTATAACATTAATATTTATGATGCATTTACATATTTTATTACATAATTTACATATATTACTACATATAATAACATTTTTAATTATAATTATATTATTATATATATATATATATATATATATATTATTATATACATTACTAAACATATAACACTACTTTTCAATAGCTATCTTTCTAATATTTTCAATTTCTTCATCATTTACAGGTAGTTCAATAGCTGCAGTCCCATGACAAGGTTTAGTATAAGAAATTATTATAGTCCCCTTATCTTTGTTTATACCAACAGGAATTGGAGGAATTCCTATAATACGTGCACCAAGAACCTTATCACCAGGATTAATATAAAGAACCTCATTAGACTTCTTTTTTATAATTTCTGCACATTCTTTAAATCCTGCGCGAGATAATAAAACTTCATAATCATCAGATTGTTGAAGATAAGTTTCTAAGCAAAATGACATATATAATCACCCCATATATTAAAGTAATATTCAATTATAATAATAAAAATGAATACTTATAAATCTTTTAAAGCTTTATCAAATTTAACTCTAAGAGGAGTTGGATTATGGAAAGCTCTAACAGCAACTATCTTAGAATCAGTATTTTCATCAACCATTTTAACAAATTCTTTTAATAACTCATTATCTTTTTCAAAAACTAAAGCAATAGATTCACATTCTAAAAGATGATAAAAAGTAATAAAATAAGAAGCAGCAGCATCTTTATGAACAAACCCCACTAATAAATCATATTGCCCTTTTTCTAGACCATCTAAACATGATTCAATATCAGTCTTATTTTTTACATAATATTCTTCAGGATCTGAAACTTCTAAAAGCTTAGCTGCAGATGGAGTACTAGCAACAGTAACATCATAATCCATTTTAGCTAATTTTTGAGCAGCATAAATCGCCATTGGAGTTTGAGAAGGAGATTCGGGACATCCTAATAAAATCAAAGCTTTTTTCATAATTTTACCCACTATCTTTTATTTCTATATTTTTTCAAATTTTTTTCTAAAACAATAATCCATAATAATAGTAATAGTTGTAATAATAGTAATAATATTAATAACAATATAAGATAATTAAATATATTATTAATATGTTCTATTTAATTAAAAATATTATACAATTACTCATCATTATACAATTAATCATGTTATATAATTAAATATGTTTGTATTTAATCATTTTAATATTAATTGTTATATTAAATACTAATAAATGCTTGTTTTAATATTAAATATTAATAAATGTTCAAATTATAATACTTAAATTAATACCATATAAATAATGTTTAGTTCCGTTTAAGCGATATTACATGGGAAATAACTAGCGAAGCAAGGAATATGAATGTTAAAAGAGCAGTACCATTAATAGAACGATTAAATATAAACATACCAACAATAGCTTGAGCTATAAAAGCTGTAAGAGACCCTATTAAAAGAACTTCTTTTCCAAGATATTTTTTATTGTTTTTTTCACGTTTAGCCCTATATTCACGAAGAACCATGAGCCCAATGATTATCGTAAATAGAGTGAAGCCAACCAGAGCAATTAAACCAAGATATCCAAAATCAAAGGAATATCCAAATATTCCAGGAAGCATATAGTCTATAGCATCCTTTTTAGTTACCAAAACACCATAAAACAATGGGAACGGTAAACCAAACAATAGAATGAACGACATTGGAAGACTTATATAGCCTGAAGCAAATCCAGTATCTTCAGCACCCCAATATGCAGAACCTGGAGTGTGACCAATTAACTGTGTATTATGTAAAACCATCTTTAAACTTGCAAGAGAATTTGTTTCAATCCTTGTAATCCTAAGAAGTGGAGAAAATATTTCCATATGAGTTATAGCAGAAAGTAATTCAAGACAAACAAAAGCTGCTCCACCTAAACCACAAAATATCAAAACTCTTTTTACAGTTAAAAATGACTTTTGTCTAAAAGATTTAGATATTAGGAAATATCCTACAAATAAACCTAAAATCCAAAGAAGTAAGAAAGATCTATGCATTAACCCTCCAAATACAGTTACTCCTATCAATAAAATAAATACAAATTTTTGTAAACTTTTTACATTAACACCAGAATCTTCCATTACTTTTAATGAAGCTAAAGAAGTTATAATCGCTAAAAGTGCAATTGGTCCAAAAGGATGTGTAAACTCGTTCTGTCCAAAGGATAAAAATAGCATTGCTAAATCTGCTCCAAAAAGAAGAGTAAATGCAACTGATAAGAAAAGTGAAAGGAAGGTAATTATACTAAGAGAAATTGGAACTAAATTAATAGTAAATGTTACCAAAGCAAATATTATTGCCCCTATTTCTAATATAAATTGAAAATGATTTTGAGCTATTAAAGGCATTGAAAACTCCCTTTTAAATATATTTATATAAAAATTTATTATTAAAATTTATCATTAAAGTTTATTATTAAAATTTATTATCAAGGTCTATATTAAAATTTGATATTCATAATCTTATTATTTATAGTATAAATGTATTTATACTTATTCAATAAAAAGTTTTTCTAAAAATTAGAAAACACATCTAAATACTTTTAAAAACTCTCATGAAAATTTTTAAAGATAGTGGATGTATAAAAGAAGTAAATTAAAAAATGGACTGACCGGGATTTGAACCCGGGGCCTCCGCCATGCCAAGGCGACGATCTACCATCTGAGCTACCAGCCCCTAAATATTAGCAGCAATTAGTGGTATTAATGATATTATAATACCTATAAAAGATTTATTTTATAAGTATTTAAATTTATCTATAAAAATTATCTATAAAACTTATCTATAAATATCATCTATAAATAATAAAAATAAGAATCACAATTAATATTAGAAAATAAATAAAAATATCATAGATTAAAAGAAGATTAAAAAGACTAAAGAAAATTAAAAAGATTAAAAAAGATTAGAAAAGACTAAATAAAAGTAAATAATAGTAGTAAAAGGAAATAAAAAAATAAATGAAATAAAAATAGCAAATATCATTAAAAATATTATTATTTTTTACCACTTAACTCATATACATTATCAACAATCAATTGGAATAAATTATCATGTTTAATTTCTTTCTTTTTAGAAGGATTAACAAGAAAGCTAAGTGCTTTATTTATAACTTCTTCGGTATTATTAGATCTAAACATTAATCCTTTATCAATATAATATTTATCAACAGATAATGGAGTTCCAGGATAACATGAGATAACTGGGGTATGTAAAACTGCAGCTTCCCTATTCATTGTTCCACCAGCACCAATAACTAAATCACAGCGTTTTATTATACTTGAAGTATCTACGGGAGGCTTTAAAATTGTAACATTTTCAATACCTTTAAATATCTCTGATTGTTCTTTAAAACGAGGCAAAATTAAAATGTTTGCATATTCTTTCAATACATCCACAATTGGAGAAAGAACAGACTCTCTACAGTCAGCATCAAGATAAGATGCAAGAGAGGGTTCAGGTCTCATTAAAATAGTTTTAGGATTTTTTAAATCAATATTTAAATCATTTAAAATATTTTCATTATATTTAAAACTTTTAAAATGAATTATTTCAGAAGTTCCATTGTATCTAATAAGTTTATTAGGATTTGCACCATAACCAATTAACTTCCACATATCAATGATTCTTGGAGCTATCAATCTATCACACAATGGAAGAGTAAGTTTATTAGCTGCTTCAGCATGTTCATTATCTAAAACATAGACACTTGGTATTCCAAGACCAAATGAAATACGAGGTAATTCAATAGAATGTTTAGATAAAGCAACATCAATTTTTTCATGAGCTATAATATCAACTAAACTATCAACTCGAGCTGTACTTTCTTTTAACTTTTCTTCAAGAGAAACACCATGTTTTCCAACAGAAATAAAATCGAATCCATACATATCCATTAATTTATGAATATCACCAAATTGTCTTCCAGTGATTATTAAATCTTCACCCTCATCTTGAAAATATTTAATTATATCTTTAAAAAATCTTACATGAGGAGAATTTGTTATATCTATCCAAATTTTCAAAATAATCACCTTTATTCAATTTTAGTAATATATTAAATATTATTTTTAAATTTAAATAATATTTTTAAATATGACAGTATTTTAAGCTTAAATTTAAACATGACAATATAATCTTAAATGTTATTTTTAAAGTTTTCAATAGCTAAAATAACTTTATCCAAGCCAACACCTTCTTTAAGGCTGGTTTTTATAACTTCAACTTCAGGATTAATATCATGAACATCATTAACCATTTTCTCACTATCTGCACCAACAGCACCAGCTATATCAACTTTATTAATAATAACGAGATCTGCACTCTGGAATATTAAAGGATGTTTTTCTACAGTATCATCACCTTCACTAACACTTATAACCACAATTCTCATGTGAGAACCAAGATCAAAGTCTACAGGACAAATAAGATTTCCCACATTTTCAATGAAAAGATAATCAATTTTATCCATTGGCATATCATCTAAAACATGTTCAACAAGATGTGCATCAAGATGACATTCTTTTCCAGTGTTTAAACCTACAACAGGAACATTATGACGCTCAAATCTACCAGCATCAAATTTACTTATTACATCACCAGCTATAACTCCAATTGAACCATACATATTATCAATAAGATCTTCGATAAGTGAAGTTTTACCAGAACCAATTGCACCTACAAAATCTACACAAAAAACATTATTTTTATCAAAAATTTCTTGATTTTTATCAGCTAATTTTTTATTAGCTTTCATTATATTATGCTGAACTTCAATTTCTGCTACTTTATGCATTAATAACCATCTCTCAATATCTAATAAACTTTTATAAACCTTTAATAATCATGTCATTTTAATAACCATGATATTTTAATAATTATCCTAATCAGAGTCAATTTTCTAATAAAAATAATACCTAATCATCAGGTTTTTCAATAACTATATTTTTTACAATACAATCTTTACCATTGGTAACTTCAATAACTTTATTTTCACATTTAGGACATTCCACCATAGGAGCATAATGATCCAAGTCATCACTATCAGCTAAACCAATATATCCACATTCTTTACATTTAATTTCAATAGGAATTTCAACCATGACAAAATTAGCATCCTTTGCTATTGTATCTTCACTAAGAACACCAAGCATGAACTTAACTTGTTCAGGATTTAGGAGAGCTAACTTTCCAATTTCAATAGTAACTTCGGTAACCTCAGTAGCATCATTTTGCTCTGCATTTGAAATAACTGCCTTTAAAATACCATCTGCCATTGATAATTCATGCATCAGTACACCTCTTAAAAAAATAAATCTAATATTAAATTAGACATTATTAAATTAAATATATAAACTTAAAACTATATATCCAACATGAAATTATATATTAAACTTAAATTTAAATATATAAAACTTAAATTAGATATATTAAAAAGATATTTATAAAACATATATAATATATTTTTCCAAAAATATCTAAAATATAAAAATATCTAAAATATAAAAGTATCTAAAATATAAAAATATCCAAAAATATTAATTAATATTAACAAATATTGCTAAATATTAATATACTTAATTCTAATTTTAGGTTTAATAATACTATTTATTAAAATATTAGATCAAAGTTATTAAAATAATTAAAAAGTTATATTATAAAATTAAAATAATATATTAATACTAAAATAATTAATACTAAAATATTTATTAATATCTATAGTTATTACTATAATTATTACTATATTTATTATTAATTTATTATTAAGTAAAAACTAAACTATAAATAATAAATAATACATATTAATCTTATAGTTAAATGGTGATATTATTGATAATCGGTGGTTCAGCGTCCCAAAAATTAGCAGCTAATGTTGCAAAAGAACTTGGAGATTGTTTATGTCCAATTGAAACGAAAAAATTTCCTGATGGAGAAAGATATCTTCGAGTAAAGGGAAAAATTGATAAAGAAGCAGTTATTATACAATCCACAGGATATCCTCAAGATGAAAACTTAATTGAACTATTATTTTTAATAAAAACATTGAAAGACCTTGGTGTTGAAAGATTAAAAGTTGTTATTCCATATTTTGGTTATGGTAGACAAGAAAAAAGATTTAAAAATGGAGAATCAATTTCAGCACAGATAATAGCTAATATCATTGAAGACGCTGGTGCTGATGAAGTAATTTCCGTAAATCTTCACGAAGATAGTGTAAGAGACTTTTTTAATATTCCAACTAAAAATATCTCAGCTATGGGAGCAATTGCTGATTATATAGATTCCATATCTACTGACCCCATAATAATAGCACCTGATAAAGGAGCATTGGGCTTTGCAGAAGATATAGCTAAAATAATTGATTGTAGCTGTACATATATGAATAAAGTACGCTTAGGACCTGATAAAGTTGAAACAAAAATTGCAGATATTAGGTGTGATTTTTCTGAAGATGATCCAGAACTAGTTAATTTAAACAAAAATGAAAAGAAAGTAGATATAAGATCTGTTAAAGGAAAAGAAGCAATAATCATTGATGATATTATAGCTACTGGAGGCACAATTGTTAATGCAATAGGAATTCTAAAAGAACAAGGCGCAGAATCTGTTAGTGTTTGTTGTGTTCATCCCATTCTTGTAAATGATGCTGTTTTGAAAATATATGCAGCTGGAGCTAAATCTATAGCAGGTACAGATTCATTAAAATCAGAAGTTAGCTGTATATCAATAGCTAAAGTCATAGCAGATGCAATAAAATAATTTGAAATAATAGAAATAATAAATCTAAAAACAATAATAAGCCTAAAGATAATATAAAGTTAAAAACTAACTGATAAAAATAAATAAAATTAAAAATAATAATAAAGCTAAAAATAATAATAAAACTAAAAATAATAAAACTAATAAAAATAAAAAAATAAATCCTAATTTAATTAGGATTTACTAGGCATATCACATGCATTTAAAGGTCTTTTAGGAACTTTATCAGCTACCGCACTACTAATCTTTTTCATCTTTTTTATCAAACTATTTTTTTCACTACAACCAATAAGAATATTTTCTAAAACATCACTTAAAGTATCAACAGGAATAATCTCAATTGCATCCTCATATTTCTTCTCAATCATAACATCAGTCATGTTAGATCTTGGAATAAGAACTTTTTTAATTCCTGCTTCAGCTGCAGCTTCTATTTTACTAGTAGCTCCACCAATTGGCAATACATCTCCACGAACACTAAGTGATCCAGTTAAAGCAACAGTTTGGTCAATTGGAATCTCTTCAATAGCTGAAATAACAGCTGCTGCAATTGAAACACTTGCACTATCACCTTCAACTCCATCATAAGTTTGTAAAAACTGAATGTGAATATCATACAAGGAGATATCAGTGCCAGTATGCTTTTTAATAAGTGCACTGACGTTTTGAACAGATTCTTTAGCTATTTCACCTAATTTACCAGTAGCAATGATTTTTCCTTCCCTTTTACTTTGAGCAGGAGCAGCCTCTGCGGCTATTGGCAACATTAAACCACTTCTATCTCCAATTACAGATAAACCATTAACGATACCAATTTTTCCACCTTCAGGATTGAATACTGCATACTCTTTTCTTTGAACAATAGTCCTATCAGCAATTTGTTGTTCTAATGTTCTAGAATACTTTTTAGCTGTTAAAACATGTTCCGCATGAACAAGATTAGCTCCTTCTTCTTTAGCTACATCACCTGCTGCACGAACAAGTCCTCCCAGATCTCTAAGACGTAAAGTAAGAGATTCTTTCTTACCAGCTCTTCTCTTAGCTTCTCTTATAATCTCATCCAATGCTTCTGGTGAAAAATGAGGAATTCTACCATCATTTTTAACTTCTTGAGCTACAAATTGAATAAGTTTCTTCCTATTTTCTTTTGTATCAGGCATGTTATCCTTCATAAAGACTTCATAACCATAACCTCTAATTCTAGAACGCATAGCAATGTGCATACCTTCTAAAACTTGAATGTTACCTGATGCAACAAGAACAAAGTCACATGGAACTGCTTGAGAACGAACCATAGCCCCACTACTATTTTCACTTTGACCAGTTATAGAGTATTTTTTCTCTTGCATAGCTGAAAGGAGTTCTTGTTGAGTTTTCATGGTCATTGTACCAATCTCATCAATGTATAAAACTCCACGATTAGCTTTATGAATCATACCTGGTTCAACACGCTCATGTGCAGGAGTACCAAGACCACCAGATTGATAAGGGTCGTGACGAACATCACCTAAGAGTGCACCTGCATGGGCACCAGTAGCATCTTCAAATGGTGCAAATCTTTTTTCAGAATTATTAACTAATAACTTTGGAGCCATTGTGATATTTTTAGGTTTTATTTGCATAGATATAAAGAATATGAAAAGGGCAGCTAAAATTGCAAATAACAGCTGAGTCCTATATATAAAACCAAGAGCTAGAACACCAGCAATTAAGATCATTGTGACAATAAGTTTTTTCTCTTCATAACCTTTTGTAGTACTTTTATTAGCCATTACAATTCTTTTACCATCACCAGAAGGAACTGTACGAATCAAAGGATTATTAGAATCTTCAGCATTTGGATAAACTAAAACATCTTGAAGTACTTCTGGAGGTAAAAGTTCTGCCATACCCTTAGCTATCATAGATTTTCCAACACCAGGGTCACCAATAAGAAGAACATTTCTTCTTTGTTTAGCTGCTTTTTTAATGGTTTCAACAGACTCTTCATGTCCAATAACTTGATCTATTAAAAGAGGAGGGACATCAATATCCTTAGTACTCCCAATGTCCTTGTAATCTAACATGTTTTGTTTTTCATAATGAGAATCCTCATTATTTTGAGGTAATTCATCCTTATTATTTTCTGAATCATTATCATCTGATTCAATTTCTTCTTTTTCTATATTCTCATTTTTTAGTTCGTCTTCAGAAATATCATCATTCTCCATATTTTCTGCAAGATCCTGATTTTTATTAGTATCAAATGTAATTTTAATCGCCTCTTTCTTAATTGAAGTTTTATTTGGGTTTATATCATTGATAGGGTTCACACTACCATTAATATCATTATAACAAATATTTTCTGTACTTTTAATATTATTATAATTCATACTACTTTCAAATTTTTTTTGTGAATCATCTAAATGTTTAGAGGATTCTTTATTAATTTTCATATAGTAACCTCAATTAAGCTTGAATTGGATTTTTAACCATTTTCCAATTAACTAAAATTTATTTTTTTATAATTAATTAAATTTAGTTAATATTCAATAGTCTTATTTATCTAATAAACATTTAAATCTTTTTATTATTTTATTGATTATTATTTTTGTTAACAATAATTTTAATAATAATTATCATAATTCAAATTATTTTATTAGAAATTTTTTAATATTAGAAATTTTTTTAATAAAATTTAATATTTAGGATAGAATATTATTTATTTTTTTATATATAGAATATGTTAGTTTCATAAAACGTTTTCATCTATTTTGACATAGATTTTCAAATAAAAATAATAAAAAAATAGATAAATATTAAACTAACTTTTTGTATGAATATGTTGTACTCTATCATTAATAAATGTTTTCAATATAAAGTACTTTATAAATTTTATATAATTATAAAAATTTTTATTTTTATAAAATTAAGAAATATTTGATTATTTTAATAATAAAATTTGTAAAAGTATAAAAATTTGTAATAAAAATAAATATGTAATAAAATTATAAATTTATGTAATAAAACTATAAAATTATGTAATAAAATTATAAAGGTGTATAATATAATCCATTAAAAAAAGATTAAAAAATATTATTATAAATAATTTTATAGAACCCCAATTTAAAAATAAAAACATTAAATAGATAGAGAAACTTTAAATAAATAAAAAATCCTTTAATAAAAAACATCTAGATAAATAGAGAAACTTTAAATAAAAATAATTGAAATTAGAAAATAATTAAAAATTATTAGGGAGTAACAATATTAAAATTATTTTCAAATGGAACAAAAACATCAATAAATTGTTTTAAAAGATCTTCATCACCTTTAAATTTAGTTTTATCTTCAAGAATCTCATTAAAATCTGATTTATCAAGGAAAAGTTCTAATAATTCTGAAATAGTTATATTTAACTCAAAATTAATATTTTTATCAATAGAATTTTCTCGATAAATGAATGTTGAATTTTCCAAAGACATGAACCAAATTTCATCTCTATCAGTTAATTTTAAATTTGTTTTTATGTTGATATTTTCAGCATTTTCTTTTTTTACTAATAATCCTATGTAATCCATAATAAGCTCAGTAGGCATTGATAAAAATGAGTCAGATCTTTCAATAGAAAGTGCTTTTACACCATTTCTTAATTCAAATGCACCTAAAAGGAAATTATTTCTCCAAGTTGCTGTTTCAGTTTGATAAGCTAATTGTTCCAAAGCATCAGCTTCTAAATATCTTGCTTGTTCATTATTAGGATCAGCAAATACGATATGTTTACATACTTCAGCTACCCATCTATATTCCCCTTTATCAAATGATTCTTTAGCTTTTTTAAGAACATTATCTGCTCCTCCCATAAACTCAACATATTTTTTTCCTACTTCTTCTGGAGGCAAAGGATATAAATTTGCAGGATTTCCATCATACCAACCAATATAAAATTGATATATTGCCTTAGAATTATGATTAAAACTACCATAATAATCTCTTAGATACCACTCTTTTTCTAAGCTTTTAGGAAGTTTAACTTCTTCTGAAATTTCTACTGGATTGTATCCTTGATTAGCTAATCTCAATGATTGATCGTGCAAAAATTTATATGCATCTCTTTCTTTTTCTAACAGTTCAATAATCTTTTTATTTCCCCATTTTGGCCAGTGATGTTGAGCAATTAAAATTTCAATACTATCCCCATAAATGCTAATTATACTATCAATAGCTTTCCACCATTTTCTTGCATCACGAACTTTAGCACCTCTCAAAGTGTAAAGGTTATGAATATGATGTGAAATAACTTCTGATGCATTAAATATCTTGAATTGAGGGTAATACATCATAAATTCAGAGGGAGCTTCAGTACCATTAGCCATTATAAATTCTATATCCACACCATCAATGTTTAGCTTTTCTCCAGTTTCTTTAATAAACTTTGTTGGTTTAATTAAAGAAGATATGCCTTTAGAAGCTTGCTTTCCAAGACCAACATCAACATGGCCTTGTGGTGATGGAGATAAAGTATTACCATACATATAATTTGCTCTTCTAAACATTGCATTTCCTGCAAATATGTTTTCACTAACAGCTTCTTCCATAAAACCTTCAGGAGCTATTATTTCTACTTTCCCACTATCAACTTCCTCTTGGTTAACAACACCTTTTACTCCACCATAATGATCAATATGACTATGAGTATATATAACAGCTTTTACAGTTTTTTCCCCTCTATTTTTATAATATAATTCCATTGCTGATTTAGCACTTTCTTCAGAAACCAATGGATCAATAATAATTATTCCAGTTTCCCTTTCAATAATAGTGATGTTTGAAATATCATAACCTCTTACCTGAAAAACACTTTCACAAACTTCAAATAAACCATTGCATAAATTTAATTGAGCTTGTCTCCATAAACTTGGATTAACCGTTGATTTCCAATCATCTTTTAAGAAGTTATAATCCTTCAAATTCCATATTTCATCTAATAGTTTCCCTTTTATTATAAGATCTTCAGTTGTATCAATAAGGCCTTTTTCAACTTCTTTAAAATCTATGTTATTATCAAAAGGCAATGATTTTCTTAAATTTTCATTGAAATTTTTTGTTATCTCAGTAGGCCCCTTAATATCTTTATTAAACTTCATAATTACACTTCTATTTATAATCAATTTAAGTTATTAATAATTATATTTAGGTTTTTATATAATTTAATATTAACTTAAATGAAAAAAATATTAAATTTGATATTAAATTTAATATTAAATTTTATATTATAATAATTTAATCATGAAAAAATTTAATCATGGGAAATATTAACTATTAAAGATTATTAATTATTAGATTATGTGATTAATTTAAATATAAAAAAGATAAAAATAAATAAATCAATTAAAGTTTATTGAATTAAACTTTAATATAGTAATTTTATTAATATATGATCTAATAAATCAAATATGTTATCAAGCTTAAAAGAATTACATATATCTAACTAACAATTTTATAAGTTTATACTGTATATTAATAAATTTTTGTTATATAACTCATAAAAATTAATAAAAAACAGTGATTATAACAAAAATAGTATTTATTAGTGAAAATAGTGATTATTAATAAGAATAATATATATGAGTAAAAATACTTTAAAAAATACTATTAAAATTAATATTAAAAGTACTATTGAAAATTATTATTAAAAATACTTAAAAATACTATTAAAATTAATATTAAAAGTACTATTAAAAATTATTATAAAAAAATATTATAACAATATTATAAAAAAACTTCTAAAAAATAAAATTATCTAAAAAAGGTAAAAAAATGGCTAAATGTATTATGGTTCAAGGAACTTCATCAAATGCAGGAAAAAGTGTTATGGTAGCTGCTCTTTGCAGAATATACTCCAGAAGAGGTTATAAAGTAGCACCATTTAAATCACAGAACATGTCACTTAATTCTTATACTACAAAAGAAAATGGAGAGATAGCTATTGCCCAAGTTTTACAAGCAGAAGCTGCGGATGTTGAACCAAGCATACATATGAATCCTATCCTTCTTAAACCAAAAGGAAATTTCAAATCCCAAGTAATTATCCAGGGAAAAGCCGTAGATGATATGAATTTTTATGATTATCAGCACAAATTCCGAGAAAAAGCTTTAACAGCGATAAATGAGTCACTTGAAAAACTTAAAAAAGAATATGATATCATATTTATTGAAGGAGCAGGATCACCAGCAGAAATAAATATGAGAAAAGAAGATTTAGCTAACATGGAAATAGCCCATATAGCTAATGCTGATGTATTACTTGTTGCAGATATTGATAAAGGAGGAGTTTTTGCATCAATAGCTGGAACTTTCTCACTCTTAGATAATTATGATAGATCAAGACTGAAAGCAGTTATAATAAACAAATTTAGTGGAAATCTAGATATACTAATGCCTGGAATTGAAAAAATAGAGAAAATTATTGATGCTCCAGTTTTAGGAGTTTTACCTTATGACCATGATCTTCATTTACCAGAAGAAGATTCTGCATCATTATTTGAGCATAAATTTAATTCAAATAAGGATATTGTTATTGGAGTTATTCGTCTACCTAAAATAGCTAATTTTACAGATATTGATCCTTTTGAATTTGAAGATGATGTTGGTTTAAAGCTTATTGATATAAATGATAATATAATAAATTCTAATGATGAAATCATTGATATTGATGCAATTTTAATACCTGGAACAAGAAACACAACTGAAGATATGATAGCTATGGAAAAAAGTGGAATGGCTAATCAAATAAGAGAGATTAGCAAGAAACATCCTAATGTTCCAATAGTAGGAATATGTGGAGGATATCAAATTCTCGGGAAAAAAATATATGATGAAAATAGAAGAGAATCTGATGAAGGATCAGTTGATGGTCTTGGCCTTTTAAATATAGAAACATTTTTTAAGAATAATCTTTCAGAAGAAAAAATTGTTGAGCAAAGTGAAGGAGTTATATTAAATGAAGGAACAATTAAAGATAAATATGGAGATTTTAAAAACATATTCTCATCTATTAAAGGTGAAATAATTAAAGGTTATGAAATTCATGAAGGAATTACAACATTAGACCCCTCCCATTATAACAGTAATAATAACACTACCAATACAGCTAATAATAATAACAACAATAACAATAAAGCTAATAATAATTATAATACTAATGATAATAATAGCACTAATAAAAATATTAAAGACACTAATAATTTTAGAACTGAATCACCATTATTAAAAATAAAGAAAGGTATAGGAAACATAAAACAAAAAGATCAAAAAATGCTTTTTGATGGAGCAATAAATGGAAATGTATTTGGTAGCTATTTCCATGGAATATTTCATAATTATAACTTTAGAAGAGAATTTTTAAATTATATAAGAAAAAATAAAGGGCTTGAAACAAAGTATGAAGAAGACCCTTATGAAACAAAAAAAGATTATTCTATTGACAGACTAGCTAAAATAGTTGAAAAAAACTTAGATATGGATTTCATCGATAATCTATTAAATAATCAAAAATAAATTAATAAATAATAAATTAATAAATAAAAATAAGATTCAAAACATTAATTAAAAGAATTAATTAAAACACTACTAAAATAACCTAATTATTAAATTGTTTATATTCATTTAATAAAACTGTTTTATATATTACAAACTATCTTAATACAATTAAATAAAAATAAAGTATATATGAAAGTATAAACATATATAACGATTGTGTTAATGGTTTTATTAAAAATCTAAACACTAAGAAGAAGATTTCATAATTCTCCCCCCAAGAGAATTTAATCTCTTCTTCTACAATCTTCTTCTTATATTATTCTATATTTTTCTTATCATTATTGATTACTATTTTAATTATTATTCAAGCATGTTTATAAAAGTATATCTTTACAAAAAATATATTCTAAAATAATATTTTAAAATATAATCTAAATCATAACTCTATAACTTATATTATTTTTAATATTATTTTTAATAAAATTAATAAAATAAATAAAATAAATAAAATAGATTAAATTAAATAAAAAATTAAATAAAAAACTTCTTTTAGAATATAATTATACTTAAAAAAGATAAAAAAGGTTAAAAAAGGTTAAAAAAGGTGTTATAATTAAATAACACAAAATTATCTAGAAAGGATATGAACAGCTGCAGTACCACCAGTACCCCCAATATTATGAGTCATACCAATTTCTGCACCATCAATTTGACGTTTATCAGCTTCTCCTCTTAATTGCCATACAATTTCAGCAGCTTGAGCAATACCTGTAGCACCTAGTGGATGACCTCTTGCTTTAAGTCCTCCAGATGGATTTACTGGTATTTCACCGTCAATATGAGTTATACCTTCTTCTACTGCTTGTCCACCTTTTCCTTTCTCAACAAATCCTAAATCTTCAATAGCTAAAATACCATTTATTGAAAAACAATCATGAACTTCCACAGCATCAATATCTTTTGTTGTAACACCAGCCATCTCATAAGCTTTTTTAGCTGCAACTTTAGTAGATCCAATAGTAGTAATATCTTTTCTATCATGTAAAGTTATTGTATCAGAAGCCTGAGTAGAAGCTTTTACATAAATAGGAGTATCAGTATATTGCTTTGCCATTTCAGCAGGACATAAGACTATTGCAGCTGCACCATCAGTAACAGGAGAACAATCAAGAAGAGTTAAAGGATCTGCAACCACAGTAGAATTTAAAACTTTATCCACACTGATCTCAAAAGGATATTGAGCTCTTGGATTTTTAGAAGCATTCTTATGATTAATTACAGAAAATTCAGCTAATTGTTCACGAGTAGTTCCATATTCATACATATGACGTCTAGCTATCATTGCATAAAGTGAAGGGAAAGTTACACCTTGTTGGGCTTCCCATTCTTGATCAGATGCAGTAGCTATAGCTGGTGTTGCATCAACAACATCAGTCATCTTTTCCACACCAGCAGAAATAACTATATCATGATAACCAGAAGCAACAGCCATTACTCCTTGTCTAAGAGCAAGTCCACCAGAAGCACAAGCAGCTTCAACACGAGTTGAAGAGATTGGATTTAAACCAGTGTGATCAGCTATAAGTGCAGCAATGTGCTCTTGTTGGATGAAAAGACCAGCAGTCATATTTCCAACAAACATAGCATCTAAATCATTACCTCCTACTCCAGAATCTTCAATAGCATTAAGACCTGCTTCAGCTATTAATTGTCTAAATGATGAATCCCACAATTCTCCAAATTTTGTTTGTGAGACTCCTATAATCGCAACATCTCTCATATTATCTTTATCTCCAAATTATATACTATTATTATAACTATTACTATAAATAGTATTATAAATATTATTATAAATTATTATAACATTGTATTTTTATTAATATTATTATTAATATTATTATTAAATATTATTATAATATTAACATAATTATTATATTAAAATTATCTCCAAATTATTATATTAAACTTATATTTCAAATATCATCCTAAATAGAATATTAGGACATTCTTAATTTACCCTTATACTTAGCATAAACAGCATAATCAACATAAGATTTATTTTCAATCATATTACTAAGTTTAGGAGCTAATTCCCTTTTTTCATCAATCATATCAGTTACAGATAATGTAAAAGCATCACTACCTGAACCAGAACCATATGAAATAGCCAATATATTATCCCCAGCTTTAGCTTTATCAAGAATAGAAGCTAAACCAAGAGGAGTAGCTCCAGAATAAGTATTACCAATAACAGGAGTTAAAAGACCATCTTTTATCTGTTCATTATTGAATCCTAATTTTTTACCAACTTTTAAGTAAAATTTACCATTTGGTTGATGAAAAACTGCATAATCATAATCTTCTGGACCAGTCCCAGTTTTTTCAAAAATTCCTTTAGCTGCACCTAATACATGTTTAAAGTATGCAGGTTCACCTGTAAACCTCCCACCATGAGATGGATAAGGTTGACCCTCACGTCTATAAAAATCAGGAGTATCAGTAGTAAAACTATATGTATCACCAAAATCAGCTATTGATCCATTTTCAGTGCCTTCTTTTCCAATTATAAAAGCTGCTCCACCAGCAGATGCAGTATATTCAAGAGCATCCCCAGGAGCTCCTTGAGAAGTATCTGCACCTATTGCTAATCCGTAATCTATCATTCCAGAGTCAACTAAACCTATAGCAGCTTGCATACCTGCAGTACCTGCTTTACATGCAAATTCAAGATCAGCAGCAGTCATACTTGGTGTAGCCATAATTGCCTCAGCAACAATTGTAGCTGTTGGTTTAACTGCATAAGGATGAGATTCAGAACCTACATAAACTGCCCCAATATCTTGAGGATTAATTTTAGCCCTAACCAATGCACTTCTAGCAGCTTCAACAGATATTGTAGCTGTATCTTCATCAGGAGCAGGGACTGATTTTTCATTCACAACAAGCCCATTTGATATTGCTTTTGGGTTATCCCCCCATACTTTAGCTATTTCTTCAACTTTGATCCTATATGATGGCACAAAAGCACCATAACCAATAATTCCCGCCATAAAATCACACCATAATTATTAATATTGTTTTAATTGATTAAAAATTTTAAAAAGAATAAATTAATTTTAGATTAATTGAATTTATTAATCATTATATAATATTTAGAATTTTGTTTTTATAGTATATTAATGTTTCCTATATATTACAGTAAAATAAAGAGACTCAATATAACAAAATAATGATTAATTTTAAAATTAAAACAATGCAATATAACCAATAATTGTACTATAACCACCAATAATAGCAAAATATCTAAAAAATAAAAAATAAATTATAAGACTAAAATGTAAAACTAAAATATAAAACTAAAATATAAAAAAATTAAGAAATAATCTATATAAAAAAAATTTAAGAAATAAAAATAAAAAATTAAAAAAAATATACAAAAAATTAAAAATAAAAAATTAAAGTATTTTAAGTTGCTAAGAATGGTTCTCCAATAGTAAATAAAATTATAATAGAAACTATCATACCAATAAATACCAACGGAGCTCCTGCCTTAAATATCTCTTTTATCTTTACAAATCCAGTACCATATGCCATTGCAACTGTAGGATCAGCTGTAGGTAACATGTAAGATAATGAACAAGCAATAGCTACAGGAACCGCGAATGTTCCAATTGGTAAAGATTGAGATTGAGCCAAAGTAACAGATAATGGTACTAAAATAGCAGCTAAAGCTACATTAGACATCACTTGTGTAATTAAAATACCAATTACCATTAAAACTAAAACTAAAATCATTGTAGATGGATTAGAACCAACAATATGGAATATATCATTGACTAACCATGCAGCAGCACCAGTGTTTAAAAGAGCAGCACCTAATGATAATGCTCCTCCGAAAAACATGATAAGTCCCCAATCAACATTTTTCTGAGCATCTCTCCAATCAATAATTCTAAATATAAAGAAAAGTGAAGCTCCTATTAAAGCTATAGAATAACTATTTAAACCAGTAAAACCCGCTGTAATCCATAAAGCAATTGTAAATAACAATATAGATAAAGCGATTTTTTCATTTTTAGTCATAGACCCAAGCGCATCTAATTTATCAGTTAAAGTATTCTTTCCACCAATAACCTCTTTAACCTCTGATGGGAAAACAAACCCTAACCATTTCCATATTACAAATAACATTATGATAGCAATAGGAAGACCAAATACCATCCAATTAGCAAATGGAATATGAGTATATGCAGCAGCCATTAAGTTTGGAGCAGTACCAATTTCAGTAGCTAAACCTCCAGCAAGAGAAGCAAAAGAAGCACCTAAAACCATAGCCTTTGCAAAATTACTTTTTGCATTACAAACATCTTTACAACCCATTAGATCTATAATTTCTTTAATTATAGGAAGAACTAATGCAAATGCAACTACATTTTCAATCCAAGCTGACAGTATTCCAGTTGAAAAAACACTAACAAATAAACCCCTACTCGATGTCGTTCCCACTTTATCCAACATGACATAAGTTAATCTTCCAACTAAACCACTTTTTCTTATACCTTCAGCTATAATAAATCCACCTATCATTAAAAATAGAATAGGATTTGCAAATCCGATAGCTACATTTTCAAAAGATGCAATACCAAGTATAGGTTGCATAAATAATATAATGATAGATGTAACTGCTAAATGAAGAGCTTCAGTTACCCACATTATAACAGCAAAGACAAGAAGTGCTAATGCCATATGACCTGAATAACTAAGACCATCTAGAGGTATAACCATTATAATTATAGCCACAATTATAGCTAATGGCAAGCCTATTTTTTTAAAGTCCATGAAATTTCCTCTGAGGATTAATAGATATTATAATCAATTTTAATGATTAGAATACCAATAATCATTTTTATATTTAACATTTAAACAAATAATTAATATCTACAACAACTATTATCAAATTATATAAAATATCCATATAAAAATTTATATAAATTAAAAATTTTCATTGCCTTTAAAGAATATTACATTTAAGATATATAAACTTAATCAAATTAAGATTAAACTAACAAAAAGTAGCTATAATAATATATGGTTTTTATATAATTAATAAGATATAATATGGAATTGTATTACCAATCAAATTAAAAAATGCAAAATTTTATATATGATAAGAAATAATGTATAGTTGTGTTCTGAATTATAGAATATTTTATACATTTGCGGTGTTAGTCCAGCCTGGTTAAGACTCTGGCCTGCCACGTCAGTGACCCGGGTTCAAATCCCGGACGCCGCATCGCGGCTGTAGTATAGTCTGGTTAGTACTTGGGCCTTCCAAGCCTACAGCCCGGGTTCAAATCCCGGCAGCCGCATCATATAAACATAAATCTACTTTTAAAATAGCTATTAAAATAGTTTTTAAGAATTTTGTAATTTAAGAATTTTATACAATATTTACTTTTCATAATATTTATTTTTTCAATGACTAATTTTTATAGTATCAATATTATCAATATTTAAAAATAATTAATTTTAAAAATAATTTCAATATACAAATTTTAATAAACATTAACATTATATAATTCTTAATAAAATACAATTTCTAATATATCTAATTTTTTTCATTTCAATTTATATTTCAATATATATTCCAATTTATAACACAATAAAAAAAACAGATATCTTAATAAAAGATAGGCATCTTAATCTATAATTATACTAATTTTCATTGCCTTATTTTTTAAAATCAATATTTCAAATTATTATCTATTAATTTACTAAAAATTTATTAAATATTACTTATCAATCATTAATTATTACTTATCAATTTTTAAGAATTTTTGAAATAAATGAAAATAATTTAAAAAATGAGAAATTCAAAACATGAAAAATCAATAAAATATGAATTAATCTTTAATACAAAATTTAAAAAATATCTAAAAAATACAAATAGAATCCAAATAGAATAAAAATAAATAAAAATATTACAAAAAATACAGATAATACAAAAAGTAGTAAAAATAAAAAAAATAAAAGAAAAAGATGTAAAATTATTACATCATAGGAGGCATTCCACCCATTGCTGCAGGATCCATACCATCCATATCAGGTGCACCGCCACCAACAGATGCAATTACATCATCTATTCTTAAAATCATTTCAGCTGCTTCAGAAGCAGATTGAATAGCTTGTTTTTTAACACGTTTAGGTTCGATTACTCCAGCTTCCTTCATATCAGTGACTTTTCCATCAAAGACATCGAGACCCATATAAGGAGAGCTTTCATGAGAAGCTCTGAGATCTACTAAAGAATCAATACTGTCAAGACCAGCATTTTCAGCTAAAGTTTTAGGAACAACTTCTAAAGATTCTGCAAATGCAGTTACAGCTAATTGTTCTCTTCCACTAATAGAATCAGCATAATCTTTTAATTTTTTAGCCATTTCAATTTCTGGAGCTCCACCACCAGCTACAACTTTACCATCTTCAACAGTAGCAGCAACTACACCAATAGCATCTTCAACAGCTCTTTGGATTTCATCAACTATGTGTTTTGTACTTCCTCTTACAAGTAAAGTTACAGCTTTAGCTTCTTTACATTTTTCTACAAAGATCATATCTTCTCCAGATATTTTCTTCTCAGTTACTTCACCAGCAGAACCTAAATCTTCTGCAGCTAAATCATCTATGTTAGATACAACAGTAGCTCCAGTAGCTTTAGCTAATTTTTCAATATCGGACTTTTTGACTCTTCTTACAGCCATAATTCCTTCTTTAGCTAAGTAATGTTGTGCTAAATCATCAATACCTTTTTGAGCAAATAAAACATCTGCACCAGAAGATGCGATTTTAGCTACCATATCTTTAACCATAGTTTCTTCTTGTTCAATGAAAGCTTGCATTTGAGTAGGATCAGTAATACTAATTTCAGCATCCATTTCAGTTTCTTTTACTTCAATTGGAGAATTAATTAAAGCAATTTTAGCATCAGTTAAGTTTTTAGGCATACCTGGATGAACTCTTTCTTTATCGATAATTACACCTTGAACTAAAGCAGATTCATCGACAGTAGCTCCTTCTTTCTTCTCGATTTTAATATGATCGGTTTCAACTTCACCATCTTCAGCTACTTGTTGAACTGCATCAACGACGAGCTTAGCTAAAGGTTTACGAGCTTTTTCAGTTCCTTTACCAGTCATTGCAGTCATTGCAACCTTTACTAAAGTATCTTTTCCAACATCATCGATACAGATATCTTCTAAAATTTCTTGAGCTTTTTCAGCTGCTTGTCTGTAACCCATAGCAATGATAGTTGGGTGAATATCCATGTCTAATAAAGATTCAGATTTTTTAAGGAGTTCTCCTGCAATAATTACTGCAGTAGTAGTTCCATCCCCTACTTCATCTTCTTGAGTTTTAGCAACTTCAACAAGCATTTTAGCAGCAGGATGTTCAATATCCATTTCTTTTAAGATGGTTACACCATCATTAGTAACTACAATATCTCCTAATCCATCTACAAGCATCTTGTCCATACCTTTTGGACCGAGTGTAGTCCTTACAGTTTCAGCTAATACTTTACCAGCTAAAATGTTATTTCTTTGAGCATCTCTGCCTAAAATTCTATTAGTACCTTCAGGTAAAACTAAAATTGGTTGTCCTTGGCCTTGTGCCATAAAAATCACCTCATAATTTATTTATTATAAACTTTTATAATTTAATATGCAAATAAAATATTAAACTTAAATATAATAATTATAGCTAAATATGTATAAATTTACAATATTTATAACAAGCTAATAGAAATTAATACAATATTTAGATAGATATAAACTACCTATCAACTTTTAGCAAGCATTAATAAAGTTATATTGCAAAAAAAATACATATTTAAAATAAATTTGCATATTAAAATTATCTAAAATTTATTAACCTCTATTAACTTTAATAAATTTTACAATATAAAGTGGGTTTGAGGTTATATATAAAACTTTCGGAAGTCCAATAATTTTCTAATCTTTTTGATATAATAGTTTAAAAATTATTAATAATAATTATTGATACAAAAATCAGAGATTTATCAAAAGTATTAATTAAGTTATGTTAAATTATATTAAATTATATTAAATTATGTTAAATTAAATTATGTTAAATTATATTATGTTATATTTAATATTTAAATAGCTAAAATCAATAGAATAATTTTTAATATCAAAAAACTTCATTTTCACTATTAAAGGCTATAATCTTTCTTATATATAATTTTGACCATGTGAAACCAATTATACTCCCAATTATGTTTCCAAATATAATTCCCCACCAAACACCATATTGACCCATTCCAAGAGGAATAGCTAAAATATAAGCAAATATTACAATGAAAATAAGTTGACTTACTAAGTTCAATATAAAAGAATATAAACCTTTTCCTAGACCCTGAAATATGGATAAAGATACATACCCTGCTGGAATAAATATACAGAATAATGTCATTACTCTTAAAAAGTCTGTAATAAGATTATGTAAAGCTGTTGTTTCAGGAGAATAAGTAAATAATCCTGCAATATAAGGTGCTAATATAAAAGTGATTAAAGCAGTCATAACAGCTATTAAAGTTCCAATTTTTATTGAATAATTTTGAATTATTTCCAAATCCTCATACCTTTCTGCACCAAATGAAGCACCAACTACAGGAACAACAGAATCTGTAACAGATAGAACTGGTACAATAGCTATCATTATAACTACCCAACCTAATGAATAAACAGCTACAGCATCAGTTCCAGAAACTGTAACTAATATCATGATTAAAAATCCTTCTAAAAGAGCAACTATAATAGATTCTGCTCCTGCAGGCATACCTACAGCTAAGATCTTCTTTAAAATATTTTTATTAAAATCAAAATTCTTTAATGAAAAGTTTATGTAAGTATCTCTTCTAAACCAATAAAGAATTATAACACTTACAATACCTAGAGATACCACAGTAGCAAATCCCACACCAGCCATTCCCCAATTAAAGACATATATAAAAATAGGATCAAGAATTATATTTAAAATAGCTCCAAAAGACATAGCATAAGTGGTTTTTTTAACATTTCCTTCACCCAAAAGTATTCCATAAGCAGTTGCAGTAAATACAAGGAATATTGAACCAGCAAATAAAACATTACCATAGCTAAGTGCTAAATTCATTGCCTCTGTTGTGACTCCAGCTCCGAGTATTTCTAAAATTGGATGTAAAAATAATCCCATAGAAACCATAGAAATAATGGCGAAAATTACTGTAAGAAGGATAATATGAAGAGCGGCATTGTCAGCTTTAGTCTTATTTCCTTCAGCAATGAATCTAGAAATTACAGAAGTAGCTCCTACCCCCAGACCTTGTGAAAATCCCATAACCATCAAAAAAATAGGAGATATGAATCCAATAGCTGCAAGAGCATTATGACCAAGACCAGCTACCCAAACACCATCAATAAGACTGTAAAAAGAAGTTATTAACATGGCTATAATCATAGGTCCAGATAACTTTAATATAGCTTTTTTTGGATCTCCAAGTATAGTAGATACCCCTTCTGTTTTAAAATCATCTCCTATATCATTATTAATTTTCTTATCATCAATGATATCTTTATCATTACCATCCCCATTATTCATAAGATCGCTCCAAATAAAATATTTTAATCTTTATAATAAGAAAATTCAAAGTTATTTTATTCAAATCACTACTATCATTTTATATTTTAGTTTATGTAATTTATATTAATTTCTAATAAATAATAATATTAGAAAAAATAAAGATAAATAAAAATAAAGATAAATAAAAATACAGAAAAAACAATTAATACAAAGAATTATAAATATAATACCTGATATGAATAATATAATTATTAAAAAGGACATGAATATCAAAGATATGATAAAATTAAGATAAAGTAAAAATAAAATCAATCTAAAAATAGATAAATCTAAGTTAAAATTCAAATAAAATAAGGATAAAACTAGGATGAAATTAAGATAAAATAATGATAAATAATAACAAAATGAGGATAAAATGAACTATAAACATATAGATTTAAGTCATGAAATGAAAGATAATATGATTGTTTATCCTGGAGATCCTGAATTCATATTAAAAGATGTCGCAAAAGATTCAGATTATTCTTTATTCAAAATAAGTGGAAGTTTACATACAGGAACACATATTGACGCTCCTTATCATTATATTAAAAATGGTAAAAAGGTTAATGAATTAAATCTTAATACATTGACAGGAAAAGCTAGTGTTTTAAAAACAAAAGATGATGTTTTTGATAGAGGTATAAAGATAGAAGATATTGAACCATATAAAAATAAAGAACTTGAAGAAATTAAATCAATGAAAAATATTGAATCAAGAGATCATTTAGAAAAGATCATTATTTTAAGGACAGGTTGGTACAAGCATTGGGGTGAAGAAGGCTATTTCCTTAAAAATCCTTATATTTCAAAACAACTAGCTAAGTTCTTGATTGAAAATAAAATTTGTGGGATTGCTATAGATAGCTGTTCAGTAGATAAAACAGGTGAAAATAAAATTCATAAAAAATTACTTAAAAATAATATATGGATTGTTGAAAACTTAACTAAAACAGATAAATTAGTGAAAGAAAAATATGACTCATATTTTATTCCATTAAACATATCCTCAGAAGCATCTTACATAAGGGCTTTTGTAAAAAATTAAATTATGAAAAATACAAAACAAGCAGAATATGAATGAATAAGAAATTAATATCTTTAAAAATAATTAATAAAAAAGTATTTGAATTTATTAAAATTTATTTATTTTAATTTATTTATTTTAATTTATTTATTTTAATTTGTTTATTTTAATTTGTTTATCTTAATCCATTTAGTTTCATTAGGTTTTTCTGGGTTTTCAGGTTTTAAATAACCTTTTCTTTCTAGACCCCAAATAATATTAGTTATGTTATTATAAGAAATATCTTTAAAAGATGTTTTTTGAATGTAATTATGAATTTCCTGAGAATCCATAGGTTCATCAGGAATTAAATAATAAATCTGAGATTGGAAAGAGGTTAAATCTTTTTTTGGAGAAGAAGTTAATTTTTTATAATTATCTTTTATAGACTCCAGCTCTTTATTAACTTGTTTACATGAGTTTAATTCATTCTTAAGTCTTTTTATCTCATTTTCAGTTTCTTTAATCTTACTAATATTATCTTCATTCTGAATATTATTCAATTCATCTACTTTTTCAAAGGATTTTTCACTAATTAATGCTTCAGAATCAGACCCAACTGATTTACCTAAAGAATCCTGTGGTTTATCAGCATAATTTTTATCTAAATCTGAAAATAATCCTTTTATTTCCTCTAACCTTTGAATTTTCGAATCTTTAATATTAATTTCATCTTTCAATCGATCATAATCTAATTTAGAAACATTATTATCCTTAATTTCCTTGATTTCTAGTTTTTTATCATTGATCTGATTAATCAAAGATTTAATCTTGTTATCTTTCTCAACAATCTTATCAAGAGCAGATTGAAGTTTAGAATTAATTTCTTCAAGTTCTTTATTTTTATATTGTTCAATATCCTTTTCAAGAGAAGTTTTAATATCATCAAAAGATAATTGAATTTTTTCTAATTCCTCAATCCTTTTATCTTTATCAAATAATTTATCTTCATAAGACAATTTTATTTCTTCAAAGGATGACTGAAAATCTTCTAACTCTTTAATTCTAATTTTTTTATCTTCTAACTCTTTTTTAATAGACTTGAAAACTTCTTGATCTACAGAAGCTGCTTTTAATAACTTAATTTCACTTTCTTTATTGTCAATCTCTCTTTGCATCCCTATTAAATTATCTTTACTAGCAATATTACTTTCTAAATCATTTATTTTCTCTTTATAAGACTCTATTTCATCTAAAAGAGCATTGATCTTCTTATCTTTTTCAACAATAGTAGCTAATGAAGATTCAATTTTTTCATTATATTCTTTAAGTTCTTCTGTTTTAAATTTTTTAAGATCTTTTTCAAGGGTGGTTCTTATATCATCAAAAGAATCCTTAAAATTACTAAGATCCTCGATTTTTAATTCTTGGTTCTTTATTATGTTTTCCTTATTACTAATATCTACTTTTAAATTATTTAAATCAACATTTAAATTTGAAATAACAGATTCTTTCTCTTTAACAATGGATTCTAACTTTTCAACAGCCTCATCATTTTTTAAAAGATTTTTTTCATTTTCAAGATTCATGAGATCTATTTTAAGTTCATTTATCTCTAATAAGCAAGATTTAACAAGATTTTGTAATTTAACCTTCTCTTTATCTTTTTCTACCATAATATCCCAAAGTCCCTAATAAAGATGATATATAATAAAAAGTGTGATGTTTAATATTATTAATTTTAATAAACATTATTTCTAATAAATATTATTTCTAACATTATTTCTAATAATCATTATTCATAACATTATTTCTAATAAATATCATTTTTAACATTATTTTTAATAAACATTATTAATAAAGCTATTATTGCAAGGTTTAGATCTATTTTGATTAGATTTATTTGATTAAATCTATTTTTATTAAATCCACTTTGATTAATCAATTTTTAATTAAAGCTATTATTAATTAAAGTTATTTTTAATTAGATAATCTTAATTAAATGTATTATAATTAAATTTATTATTAAAACCATTGTAAATTTTATTACTAATTTTATTATTGATCTTATTACTAATTGTATTAATAATTTTAGTATTAATTATTATTAATTATTATTAATTATTATTAATTATTAATTTTATTTTATCAAATATAGATATTATTTAATTATATTAATTATAATATTATTATAATTTCAATCATAATCTTAAATAATAAAATATTTATTAAAAATCATATATATACTTATTTGATTTATATAGTTAATTAAAGCTCTTAAAATAAAAAAAGGAATATAATTATAAAAAATAAAAATTAAGAAAATAAAAATTAAGATAATAATATAAAAATTAAAATAATAAGAATTTGGATAATACGAATTAAAATAATATAAATTAAAATTATATGATAAAATATTATGAATTAAAACATTGTAAATCTTAAAAATCTTATAGAATTATATAAATTATAAAGATTATATAAGTTAAGAATATTTAAAGATTATAAAATAGTTTTATTAATCAATTCAGCATTCAAAATAGAAGCTCCAGCCGCACCACGAATAGTATTATGGCCAACTAAAACATACTTAAAACTATTATCAAACACAGGATCTTTTCTAAGCCTTCCAACAGTTACAGCCATTCCACCATCAGCATTCCTATCCATTCTTGGTTGAGGCCTATTATCTTCCTCTTTAACAATAACTGGGTTTTTTGGAGCAGAATATAAATCTAATTCTTGAGGAAGAGATTTGAAATTAGCCATGTCATTTTTTATATCATCTATATTAATATCTTGATCTAATTCAATGAAGACTGATTCAGTATGACCATCTAAAACAGCTACCCTATGACAAGATGCTGTAAGACCGAATTGAGCAGGTTTAACTTCTAATCCATCAAGAGTTCCAAGTAAATGAAGTGTTTCACTTTCCATTTTCTCTTCTTCACCACCAATAAAAGGAACTAGATTATCCACAATAGCCATTGAAGGAACTCCATTATAACCAGCACCAGAAACAGCTTGCATAGTAGATACATACACTCTATTTATATCATAATTATCATAAATTGGTTTTAAAGTTAATGTTAATGCAATAGTACTACAATTAGGATTAGTAACTATGAAACCATCCCAACCTCTATTTTTTTGCTGAACTTCTATAATATCTAAAAATTCATGGTTGACCTCTGGAATTACAAGAGGAACATCTTTTTCCATTCTCATTGCACTTGCATTAGATGCAACTATAAATTTTTCTGCAAATTTTGGCTCTACAACAGCTGCATTTTCAGTAGGAAGAGATGAAAACAGTATATCAACATCATTACTTATTGAAGAAGGATCAGTCTCTGATACAACAATATCTTTTACAGATTCTGGCATAGCATCATCAAGATACCATGTTGTAGCATCTTCATATCTTTTACCAGCTGAACGAGAAGAAGCTGCTAAAGCAGTTATTTCAAAATCAGGGTGTTTATCCAAAAGTTGAATAAATCTTTGTCCGACCATTCCAGTTGCACCAAGTACTCCTACATTTACCATTTCATCACCAAATAAACCATTAAGATTTTAATAAACCAAATATTAAGACTGTTATCTAAAACTATTAATTAAAACTATTATTTAAACTATAAATAAGATTATTAATGAAATTATTAATAAAATTATTTATTTAAACTTATTTTTTGAAACTATTAATTAAAAATATTTATTTAATTATTTATTTAATTATTTAATCCCTAAAACATCAGCCATATCACTAACTTTACCAGATTCAGAGTTCATAATAAACCTTAAAGATCTCATAACCCCTGCTATGAAAACTTCTCTTGTATGAGCTCTATGAGTAATTTCAAGGCGTTCACCATCACCTATAAACATTACAGTATGATCACCAACAATATCCCCACCACGTATAGCATGAAGACCAATTTCCTCTTTAGTCCGTTCACCTACAAGACCTTGCCTACCATAAACGCAAACTTCATCAGCATTTCTTTCAAGAGAATCAGCTATTGTCTCAAAAGCAGTCATAGCTGTTCCAGAAGGAGAATCTTTCTTTTTATTATGATGAGCTTCAATAATTTCAATGTCAAAATCATTTAGAATTGGAGTTAAATCACGTAAGACTTTAAAGAAAACATTAACACCTATGGCCATATTTGAAGAAACAACAGCTTTTATATTAGATCTTTCAACAATATTAGCTATTTCCATAGATTGTTCATCTGTAAAACCAGTAGTTCCAACAACAATATTAACACCAAGTGAAGCAGCTATTTTTACTGTTTCGAATGCAGCATTAGCTATTGTAAAGTCTACTAAAACATCTGGTTTTGCATCTTTAAGGACAGCCTCTAAATTTTGAGCTCCATTAGTTTTAACACCAATACTACCAATTCCAATAACCTCTCCAATATCTTTTCCCTCAAGAGGAGTATTTGGTATTTCAATAGCAGCTACTACTTCAATATCATCCTGTTCAAGGATTTTTTTAATAATACCAGAGCCCATTCTCCCACCAGCTCCAGTTACAGCAACTTTTAACATAAATATAACACCCTTAGTAATTTTTTATAATATTAATAACTTTTTATATAATCTTTATTTTTAAGTTTATCAATCTTAAGTCAAGTAATATTTTTAAATTTAGTAATATTTAAAATATAATAATTTTAAGCTTAATAATAATTCTAAATTATAATATTCTATAAATTAATAACCCTTAAATTAAAATAATCTTAGATTAGAATAATCTTTAAATTATAGTAACCTTTAAACTAAAATAATCTTAGATTATAATGATCTTAGATTATAATAATTCTAAATCATTTAAAACCTGTTTAACCTTTAACCTATTTTCATCTTTTAATGGAGCAAGAGGTAATCTTATATCTCCAGAAGGCCTTCCTAACATTTTCAAAGCAACTTTAGTTGGAACAGGATTACTTTCAATAAATAAAACTTTCATAAGATTATATAATTCATAGTGTAGATCCATAGCTTTTTCATAGCTACCATCCAAACAATTATTAACCATTTGACTCATTCTAAAAGGATCAACATTAGCTACAACACTAATAACACCTTTTGCTCCAAGTGACATCATAGGAACAGTAAGATCATCATTTCCAGAAAGTATAGAAAATTCATCCTCTAAATCAGCTTCAATTAATGTTTTTCGAGTTTTAGACATTTTGTCAAGATCTGGGTTTGCTTCTTTTATAGCAACAACATTATCTAATCCTGCTACAGCAGTTATAGTTTCAGGATCAATATCAGTACCAGTACGACTAGGAACATTATAAACAATGATTGGAATATCTGAATTATTGTTTATGGATTTATAATGTTCAATGAGCCCATGAGGTTGTGGTTTATTATAATAAGGAGTTATAACAAGTGCCATATCTGCACCAGCACTTTCTGCATATTGAACAAGCTCCAATGCATCTTGTGTTGAGTTACTTCCTGCACCTGCAATTGTTTGAACTCTTCCATCAACTTCTTCAATTAAAATATCAATAAGTCTTTTTTGTTCAGGAATCGTTATAGTAGCTGATTCCCCAGTTGTTCCAGCAGCTAATAAACCATCTACACCATTTTCAATCAGGAAGTTAATATTTTCTCTATACCCATCTTCATCAACTTCATTATCTTCTGTAAAAGGTGTAATCATAGCTACTGCTGTACCTTCAAAATTCATATTTTTCCCCTCATATTTTTAATTTTTCACATTTTAATATAATTTTAAATAATTTAAACTAATTTAAAATAGCTTAGAATAATTCTAAATAATTTAAACTAATTTAAAATAGCTTAAAATAATTCTAAATAATTTAAACTAATTTAAAATAGCTTAAAATAATTCTAAATAATTTTAAATAAATTCGAATATATTAATTTTTAATATTATTCTAAAACATCTTTAACTAATTCAAAAGCTTTTTCCCCATCTGCCCATTCTACAAAGATAACAACAGCAGTTTGAGAAGAAGATATCTCAACAATATTAATATTGTTTTCTCTTAATGGAACTGTAATATCTGATATAATACCTGGAGTTTCAATAAAGTCAGGACTAACTAGAGTTAACATAGCTATCTCTTTACCAAGGGAGAGAGAACTAAGTTCCTCAGAATCAATAACCATATCATGTAATAAATGATAAGCCTCATCAGAATTCTTTTTATTAATAAAAATAGTCACAGAATTTTGACCAGCAGAAATACCAAATATATTTATATCATTTTTAGCTAAAATTGTGGTTATTTTTGAAAGCAAACCTGGCTTTTTAAGCATACCATCACCAACAATAGCTACAACAGATATTGGTTCAGGATATAACATAGTAGTCTTCATCATTTCCCCTTCATAAGGACCTACAATAGTAGTTCCAGTATTAGAAAGATCACCATACTCATGACTTATAATTTTTGCATTAATCAAAGGATCCTTATATCTCAAAGCATGTGGATGAAGCACTTGAGCTCCATGAGTAGCTAAATCTCTCATTTCTTCTACAGATATCTTATCAAGCTTTTTAGCTTTTTGGATTTTATTTGGATCAGTGGACATTACACCATCAACATCAGTGACGATTATTACCTCATCAGCATTTAAAGAATGCCCTAAAAGAAAAGCTGTAATATCACTTCCACCACGACCAAGAGTAGTTATTTCACCATCAGGCCCTTTACCTAAAAATCCACAAACAACAGGAATTATTCCTTGATCTAATATCCTATTCAATTCTTTGCTCATAAGTTCTGAAGCTTTAAAATCAATTCTAGCTTCAATAACTTTATTATCTGTTAAAAGAGGCCATTCATCAGAATAAGGATCAATATATTCAGATTTAACACCTAAAGATTCAATTACAGAAGACATTACTCTTACACTAGTCATTTCACCCATAGATAATATCTCTGCCATTTGTTTATCAGTAACATTAGAATCCACAGAATCTTCAACAATCTTTATAAGGTTGTCAGTTGTTTTATTAATTGCAGATACCACTACAACTACCTTGTTGCCTTTCATATATTCATTAACAACTGATTGGGCTGCTTTTCTTATTTTTTTTCCATTACCTATCGAAGTTCCTCCGAACTTAGCTATTATTAGTTCCACTAGCTTCACAACCTTCTATTTTTAATTTATAACATACCTATAAACATTTTTATAAACATTATTAACTTATAATCAATATTAATTTTTTATAATAAACATAATTATAATAATTCTTATTAATAAATTTAGCTATTGTATAATAATCAGTTGATAAAGAATTAAAATTATGAAGAATATTTTATACAATTATAAAGATAGAATCTAATAATTCTGAAAATGGAATTAGAATATAATTTAAGAACCAATTTAATATTTTTCAATATTTTTGTTTTAAAACTTTTATTTTTTGTTAATTTTTATCTTTTAGAATTTTAAGAATCATAAGATCTGATTTAATTTTTCCTTTAATAATTTCTTATCAGGTAACTTTGTTCGATATTGGGACACCATAGATGGAGAAAGGCTTCTACTTATTGCATATTCTACAACAGTATCATCTTTATCTCTACATAATAATATACCTATACTGGGATTTTCTTGTTCTTTTTTAACATCTCTATCTAAAGCTTCTAAATAAAAATTCAATTGTCCTAAATGTTCTGGTTTAAATTTATCTGTTTTTAATTCAAAAGCTACTAAACATTGCAATTCTCTATTGAAAAAAAGTAAATCTATATAAAAATCATTATTCCCCACTTGAATTCTGTACTCTTTTCCTACAAATAAGAAATCACGGCCTAGTTCAAGAATAAATTTTTTTAAATTTTTAATTAATGCTTTCTGAAGTTGATTTTCTGAATGATCTTCTAAATCAAGGAATTCAAAAACATAATCATCTTTAAAATAACTCGCTGATTTAGGATAAACTTCTTTTAATTTTGAAGAAATTTTATTATTAGAAATCATCATTCTTTCATATAAACTTGATGAAATTTGTCTATCAAGTTCTCTAGAACTCCATTTTTCCTTTTTGCTTTGATATATATAAAATTCTCGTTCATCAATAGTTTTACATCGAGAAAAAATAGCTACATTATTTGTCCATGTAATTTCTCTCAGCAGTGCTGAGAGTTTTTGGTGGTCTTTATAAGTTTCATAAAATTGTTTCATTCTCCATAGATTCTGTCTTGAAAACCCTTTCAAGCTTGGATCAGCTTTTTTCAGATAATCTGCTAATTGTTTTACAACAGATTGTCCCCAATTTGATTTCTCTACACGTTGATGGATAAATTTACCTATATTCCAATAAAGGTCTATTAACTCAGTATTAACACTTTTTAAAGCAGATATTTGAGATTTTTTAATCATTTTTAGAATATTAGTAAAATCTTCTTGATGAAATTTATTTATATTTGTATTTGTCATTTTTCCAACCCTATAAATAACTAATCTTTTTTAAAAAATTAAACAGATTATTTCTTCATTAAATTTTATTACATACTAAAAATTCTATTAATAATAACTAATTAGATTTCACCAATAAAGCATTTGAAAAGTAATATTTTAAAAAACTTTAATATGATTTAAAATCATGATAAGCCTATTTTTCACATTGTTGGATGACAATTTAAATTGCAGAAGGAGATTCGTCAGGAGAATAATTACATTTTTTTAATTAATATCCTCCCTATTGTCCTTATTTTCACTCATGCCCCTTTTTTCTCCTAATCAATAGTTCTATTTTTATTAGGAGATTCTGTTAACTCACGAGTCATTACAATAAGAGTATCATTTTCATAAAAATCTCTAACAACCTTTGGCTTTGTTAAAGCATAATAAACCTAATTTTTCCTTGTTTAGACCAAGACTTTCACCTTCAACAGATCTTATTTATTAGTTATATTTAAAAGTCCCTTAATCACTTTTTCAGTTTTAGTTAATCTATTTATAAATTATATTAAAATAAATAGCTAATACAGACAGAATATTATAAAGAACTAATAAATAAATTAAAGAATGAAATTTAAAAAAAGATTACTAAAAATAAAAATGAAAAAATTAAATCTATAAAAAAATTAAATTTATAAAATACTTACAAAGATATTATTAGCTATATTTCCTGGAAGATTTATGTCTGTTCCATTAACAGAAATATTCAAAGAAGATTTATTTTCATCTATTTCATTGAGTTTGACTTGAGTTCCAATAGCTATACCTAATGACATTAGCTTCTTTAAAACATCAGAATTGCCTCTAATAAATGAAACTTCAGCTTTTTCATTAGTATAAAGATCTACAATTGAAATTAAATTAGACTTTCTCACACCAATTTCTTCAATGTCTTTTTCTTCATTTACACAATCTTGACAAGAGCTAAAATCAAAATCACATGGAGGAATTGGTTTTTCATCTGGACAAAAATCAGGGTGTTCTAATATGTGACACATTGCTCTTTCAGCTTCATCTGACAATGAATGTTCCATATCACAAGCTTGTATATGGACATTTTCAGGTTTTACTTTTAATACATCAGTGAGGAATTTTTCAAGTATTCTATGTTTTCTTGTGATTTTTTGAGCTACTTTAAATCCTTTATCTGATAAGTTAGCACCTTTATATGGAATATAGTTAATATAACCTAAATCTTCTAATTTTTTTAGCATCTGAGTAACACTACCAGGAGCTATCTCTAACATTTTAGAAATTTTTGTTGTTGAAACATAGGTTTCTTTATCTCCATATTTATATAAAACTTCTAAATATTCCTCTATATTCTCACTAAGCTCTTTATTTGACATGAAAATCACCGAATATATGAATTAATGTTAAATAATATAATAATTTTAGTAATTTTTATTAATTTTTAATATTTATTAATCTTTAGTAATTTATAATATTGATTAATTTCAACTTTATTATTAAAAATATTCCTGATATTTTTAAAAATAATTTAGTTAATTTATTTAATTATTTAATTTTTTAATCTTGTTAATCTAAAATTATTTAATATATTTGATAATATATTTATGATATTACTAATATAAAAAGTTTTGGTTTGCCTAAAATTAGCATGTAATAATTATATAACCTTTATAATCTTGCAAAAAAGTTACTATATATAATTAATACAAGTAAATTAATTAAATATAACTAAATGAAAAATTTAGAGAATATATAAGGAAATCAAGAAATAAAAAAGAAAAATAAAAAAAGAGAAAAAATTAAATCTCCCTGAAAATTTTAATAAAAAATAATTTAAAAATATTAAACAAAAAAATATTACCTATTAATCTGTTTTTTATAAATCATCTAATGTAGAAGTATCACCTAGGTCTTCACCAGCTTCTTTAGCTTTAAGAATTCTTCTCATTATTTTTCCACTTTTTGTTTTTGGAAGACTATCTACAGATACCATTTCACCAAGAACAGCTACTGGGCCAAGAGAATGTCTAACATGACGTTTTAATTCTTCTCTTAACATAGTATTAGAACCATCTTTAAATGGTAAATCTAAATCATAGCCATTATTAAGAATTAAAAATGCTTTAATAAGCTGTCCCTTAACAGGATCCTCTTTACCAATAACAGCTGTTTCATTAACAGAAGGATGACTATTAAAAGCACTTTCAACTTCAACAGCCCCTACTCTATGACCAGCAATCTTTAAAACATCATCAGATCTTCCTTCAATCCAAATATAGCCATCTTCATCCATACGAGCCATATCACCAGTTTTATAATATCCATCTGGGAAATGATTCCAGTAAACTTCCTCAAATCTCTCTTCATCATTATAAAGAGATCTAAACATTGAAGGCCATGGTTTTGTAATAACTAAATAACCTTTCTTACCTTTTTTAACTTCGGCACCTTCTTCATCTACAATAGCTATATTAACACCAGGCAGAGGTTTTGTAGCTGAACCTGGTTTTAAATCAGCTACTGGCATTGGAGCAATCATATGCATACCAGTTTCTGTTTGCCACCAAGTATCCATAATAGGAGTTCTGCATTTTCCAATCTCTTCATACATCCATTTCCATGCTTCATAGTTTATTGGTTCACCAACACTTCCAAGAATCTTTAATGAATCAAGATTATAAAGTTTAGTGTATTTTTTACCAAATCGCATTAAATGTCTGATAGCTGTAGGTGCAGTATAGAATTTAGTAACACCATATTTTTCAACAATTTTCCACCATACACCAGGATCTGGGAAGTCTGGAGCTCCTTCATAAATTAATGTAGTTGAACCTAAAAGTAGTGGAGCATAAATAGTATAGCTATGGCCAGTAATCCAACCAGCATCTCCAGTTGACCACCAAAGATCATTATCATGAATATCAAAGACATTTCGAAGTGTAGTAGCTATTCCAACCATATACCCACCAGTAGTATGTAAAACTCCCTTTGGTTTTCCAGTACTTCCAGAAGTATAGAGAATAAATAAAGGATCTTCAGCATCCATTACTTCATTGTAGCAAGAATCACCTTCACCTTCAATTAAACGTTCATAAAATATTTCATTTCCCCTAAGGTCTGCTACATCATTATATCGGCCAGTATGGTTTACAAGTACTACTGTTTGAACAGTTGGACATTGTAACATAGCTTCGTCAATAACAGATTTGAGGTTAATGATTTTTCCACGCCTATATGTTCCATCAGCAGTTATCACAACTTTAGATTTAATATCATTGATTCTTTCAACTACTGCTACTGATGAGAGTCCTGAATAAATAGCACTGTGAACTGCACCAATTTTTGTACAAGCTAACATAGATATAACTAGTTCTGGACACATTGGAAGATACATTGAGACAGTATCTCCTTTTTTAATTCCTAAATTAAGAAGAGCATTAGCCATTTTATTTATTTCACGATAAAGTTCATAGTAAGTTAGCTTAATTTCGTCCCCACGTTCATTTGTATAGAGAATAGCTATTTTATTTCTTTTTTCTGTTTTAATCCATCTATCAATAGCATTGTAAGCGAGGTTTATTTTACCTCCAACAAACCATTTATAATACGGTTTTTCACTTTCATCGAGAACTTCATCCCATTTTTTAAACCAGTCCAATTGTTCTGCTTCCATTGCCCAGTATTTCTCGATGTCTTCTCCTTTTTGAATTTCTCTATCCCAATCTTTTACAATAGCTCTTTCTATTACTTTATTATTCGGTGAAACAACTTGATCTCCATTATGATTAGCTAATTTTTGCTGATCAGTACTTTTTTCAGTTTTATCCATTTAATCAACTCCAGAGATTATGTAAAGACTATAAAGATTATATATTATCTTAATTTTAGATATAATTTTTATAGAAATTTTAATCAAAGATTTTTTAAGGATTCATATCTTAAATATTGTATAGTTAGATTGCAATATTCATATTGAAATATTAAAATTTAGTTTTTATAAGCTAATCATAAATACTAATTTTAATATTAATTTTAATACTAATTTTAATACTAATTTAAATATTAATTTTAATATTGATTTAATATTAATTTAAAATATTAATTTGAATATTAAATTAAATATTAATATTTATTTTTAATCCTTAAAATTTTTTAATCTTCAAAATTTAATTTTATTTATATTATATCTATAATATGTCATTATAGAATATATAAATTTTATGATGATTAATCATGATAATTAGATTTTTCTGTTGATAAATATTCCAAAATAAATAAACAAAAAATAAGAAGTAAATAAAAAATAACTATAAAACAAGTGAAAATAAAAGTTAAAAAGTAGTAAAAAACTGAAAAATTAAAAATAAAAATTTTAATTTAGTATAAAAGTCTAATACACACTTAAAAAATTAAAAAACTTTGTTAAACCCCATCTAAATAATCCTATTCCATCAGCTCCACCACTTAAAGAAGCTTTAGAATCTTTAGATAATGCATTAATAGATAACGGATTAATGTTATTATCACTTACATAAGTCTGTAAACCACTCCAAATACGAGCTCCACCAGAATTTTTAACAAACCATTTAGTAGTAGAAGTTATCCAACTGCTAGGCTTGTCATAATTACCCTTATAAATCATTGGAGTTATAATATCCAAATATTTGCCCATTTTAGGAATGTTTTGACCATAATAATAAGCATTAGATGAAGTTTCAGGCATTACAGCCGCTGAAAGAAGAATGTTTGGATTATATTTATTAACTTGTGTTTTAGCTTGACTTACAAATTTAGTAATGGCCTTTTCACCAGTAACTCCATTAGAATAATTATATTTATAAGCATTTCCAGGATATCTAAGATAATCTAAATGTATTCCTCCAATATAATCCATGCGAGAGTAAGTTTTTATTTTAGATAAAATCTTATTAAATTGAGCAGTATTATAAGTTTTTTTACTAGTGTCAACAGGATTTATCCATTTACCATTTGCATAAAAACATTGAATCCATAAATGAGTCTTTATTCCTTTACTAGCTGCATTTTTAGCCCAGTTAATAACAGTTGATTTTCCATATTGAGATATAGCTACTTCATGTAAGAAAACATTACCTATTCCTGACTCAGCTAACTTATTTAAATTAACATTATAAAAATCCCTACTTTGTATCCAAATAGCATTTTTATTAGGAACACTTTTTGTTTTAGAGTTTCTAACATAATTAGGAATATATTTATTTATTTTATTAGAGCTACTAATCTTTATATTTACAGATTTAGGAAGCTTTTTATAATAATAATCATATCTTAAGATCGATGAAAACATATAAACAGCTGTCTGATACTGGATTTTACTACCTTTATTAGTAGTAATATAATTTGGAACTTTTTTATACTTATTGATATAGTTACTTGTCTTTAAACTATATTTATAGTAATTTGATAAAGAAATTTTAGATTTAATAGTCTTACCAGAAGGTTTCGTTGGGTTTTTAACATTATATTTTACAGTAACACGAGAATTAACCTTTTTCTTTTGATATTCAACTGTTTTTGTCATTAAATAAGTAAACTCTGGAACAGAGTATCTATATCCTTCAACAGTTACATATTTAGGTAATTTCTTATTTTTTGAAACATAATTCTTAAGATTTTTAGATGATTTTAGAACACCTTTTTGAGAAACTGTTTTAGGAGACCCTAAAGAACTAAGTTTTGCCTTAGAACTTGGAGAGACTTTAGAAGCAGCATGAACTGTATTAACACCTTTTGAATGAGAATTTTCATTACTTGTATTTAATACTTTATTATCTCCAATAATTTCACTATCTACAATAAAAGGACTATTTTTAAAATGATTATTTTTAAGATCAATAATTCCTTGAGAAAAATCAAAATCATCATGATTTTCTGAATTAAATACTGAATTTAATGATAAAAAGAGAGCTAAAATCAGAAAAGAAACTAAAAAAATCTTAAAGATATTATTTAAGCTAAAAGATTTATTTTTAACATCAGAACTTCTTAATAAAAAACTAGAAGTATTTTTATACATATTTTTAAAATTTATTAAATTATCACTATTAAATTTCAAACCAAAAATATTTATACCGCCTACTAGCTAAAATTCTTGATTAAAATAAATATATAACTATATATTAATAAAATCAAGCAAATTAGCTATTAAAATTTTAATATTTGTTTAAATCTTGAATAATAAGAGTATTTTTAAGTATACTAATAGTAGCTAATATATCCAATTATAATATGGAAATTATTAGGTATATATTCTTATGATAAAAATATAAACATAGAAGAATCTTTATTTTTAATAAGAATACTTCATATTATTCATCTAATTTACATTTAAAAAGTATATAAAACATTATTAATAAAGATTACTCCAAAAATAACAAAAAATAGCTAAAATATTCATAATTTATGACTTAAAACAAAAAAATAATGTTAAAATATATAAAAATAATATAATACATGACTTAAATAAATAAAAACTTTAAAATTTATAAAAATTAATACTTAAAGATAAAAACCCTGTAAAACTATTAAAATTAAAATTAAATAGCATTAGATGTTCTAATCCGTAGATTAAAGGTTCAAATTCCTCCAAGTCAATCCAATATATTTTCACATTGAAAATATTAGCTAATATACCAAACAATAAAAATCTCTTAATATTTACCAATACTTAAAAATAATAATGAAAAGTACTCCCTTAAAAGAAAATTACAACTAAAAAAGTAATTATAATATAGTGTTAAATTAAAATAAATATTAGGTTAGTATAATACAGAAAAATATATTTCCCATCCTTAAAAATTAATTATTATTTTTAATCTTTTTTAAAACTTCTTCACGACCTTTTAAAGAATATTCATCATTAGGATTCAATTTTAAAGCTTTATCATAATATTTTAAAGATTCATCATAATTTTTTAAGTCAGATGATACTCTAGCCATATTAAATAATATAATAGCATTTTCTGATTCTAGAGTTAATGCTTTATCATAATACTCTAAAGCTTTATTATATTCCTTTTTATGATAATAAACCTCACCAACATTATTAAGAACACCAACATGCTTCGAATCTAATTTTAAACATTTATAATAAACATCCAAAGCCTCATCATAACAACCCACTCTATCCAAAATTATTCCTTTTTTCAATAATGCACTCATATTTTTCGGATAAAATTTCAAAGAGATGTTTAATGATTCCAATGCTTCTTTAAAATGGTTTAAACCATTCAATGCGTGTGCTTTAAAAAGCCATAAAGAATAATTTTCAGGATCATTATCCAAACATTTTTCGAACAAATTTAAAGCCTCATTAAATTTACATATTTCTAGAAAAACCAATCCTTTATTCATTAATGCATATTGATTTTCTGGATCAATTTTCAAAACTTTATTAAAAACACTTAATGCATCATCAAATTTTTTCATACCATAAAAAACCAATCCTTTTTGAACCAAAACATGAATATTATTCGTATCTAAAGACAAAGCTTTATCAAAATAATAAAGAGCTTTATCAAAATCCTGTTTATCGGAAAAAAGCACACCAATATTAAAATAATTATTTAATAAATCATGATTTTTTCCAATTAATCTTAAATATATCTCTAACGCCTTATCATACTCGCCAGAATCCCTATACTTCCTAGCTTTTTCAGAATTTCTTTTTAAAATAATATCTGAAAACATTTAAATTCCTCATTAATACTATTCACATATTTTTTATATAATTCACAAGATAATTCCAAGTGTGTTCTGGAATGACATTCATCAATGTAATAAAACTCCCAAACTGACCCAATCCAGTCCCAATTATGATTTTTGCACCACCTTGTGCAACTAAAGCAGGATTTTTTGTCACAATTCCTTCAAGAATATTGTTTCCCCCATTCACTAAATTATTTTTAGCTGCATTAAGTAACCTTAACAAAAACAATGTATCGTTTCCTTTAGGGCCACCCCCAATATTTTCTGGAAGTTTATTTGGATTTTTAGCATCATTCCATTCTAACCCATCATTCATTATTTTAAGAAATATTCCTGTTCTGATGATGTTTACGAATATTGGGCTTTCTAATGATGCCATTGATCCTGGAGGTAAACCAAGAATCTGGTCAATTGTAGGATTAATACTATATTTATCCATCAGCATGTCAAAAACATTATTATTCCTGTAATAATCAGCCAAATCATAAAGCCCCAAAACATCATAAGCATCAGCAAAAAAAGGCCTACATGCATCAATAACAATAGGAAGTATTATAACAGCACCAATAATAAGAGTAATTGGATTAGAAGCTAAAACTCCCACTATAGCCGAAGAACCACCCCCAGCTAAAGTAGCTAATGAACCCATTATCAAACCAAAACTACTACCAAAATTAATAGATGCATTACCCATTTTTTCCAAATCAATAAGAGGCTGACCACCACTAAGTATTCTTTGAGCATAATCCACTGCACCATCAGTTATAGGGCCACAATAACAAGGATAACCAAGAATATCACCACTAAATGCATCACGAACAATACCAGAAACTAAATCAATATACAAAGCACTATCTGGATTATTTTCTGTATAAACTACTAAATAACCATTACTATAATAACTCACTAATTTATCACCTAAAGCTATACTTTCAAGAATACCAAGGTTAACTGATCCTATCTCACTATTATTCCAAACATTATGCCCCACTAACTCTTCAACTAATGAAAAAGCAAAAGAACAAGTCATACGGAAATTATAAATATTTATTGGATCTCCAATAACATCCATTCCCATATGATGATCCATCTCACCAGTTATATAAGCCTTTTCAACTTCATTATTCATAGAAACCATAATTGGAGTAGTACGACTCCAACTAACATTAAAAGCATTGGCTGCTTGATCAGCAATACGATCATGCTCATAGATAACTAATAAAGCAGTTAAAAAAGTTCCATAAGCAGCCTTCATAGCACCAAAATTAAAACTATCTTTTTGAGACACCCAATAACTCAAAATTTCACTACTAATATTAGTCATTGCAACAGCATAAGACTTCATACCTTCAAAACCAGTATCATTACCCTCATAAATATTATTATCATAATATATATTTGCAATTCTAAGAGAAGGGTTTCCAGGTAGATTTAACTTTTCATCTTTTCTTGTCTCAGGATTAGTAATAATTATATTTGGAGGCTCATCACCATAATAATAAATACTATTTAAAATTACATCAACAAAATAATTATGATTACTAACTACAAAATCATACTCTTCATCAGAAAGCCCATAAATATTATACCTCAAATGATTTAAATAAATATCAATTATTTCAGAAGAAGTTAAAGAATCATCACCATAAGTCAAATAAGCATCAGATCCGATATAAAGATTTAAATCTTTAATAGCTCTGAAAACTTCTTCACGATAATCGTTCTTATACATAGAATAAGCATTGTTAATAATAGATTTAGTTAAAATCACTTCTCCATTATAAATTAAATCAACTGCAGCTGTGAATAAGCCTGTTTCTCTCCAAAGAAGTGTAACCCAAACTACAGAACCATTCATAGGTAAAGAATGAGAAAAGTTAAGATAAGTACCTGTTTCTTGATCAATAGCTGTTGAAAATAACATGAATTCCAAAAAAGGAATATTATCAAAAAAGTTATAAACCATCTGATTATCAACAAAAGCCATAACACCAGTCATATTACTATTAACTGATTGATCTATAGTTAATATTGCTGAAGCCTTTCCATCTTTAACAATAGCTGTATTAGTTATATTACCATATTGAGAAATAAAATCAACAATAGTTCCATCAGGAATATATCCTAAATTAGATATATATTCACCAAGATTATTACGAGTCATATCCAAAGTAATAATCATTTCATAAACTTTACCATCTACAATCTTATAAGAGCTAGGATAAACACTAGCTACAATCCAGGGATCCGCATATACAGTTGTATTACTTAAAAGTTCTATATCTATATTTTCATAATTTTCATCCCAGCCTACTAAAGGAGCACTATTAGTTCCCCACCAATTATTAGTAGCATTATAGCTACCTCCACCTAAATACAAATCTTTATAGTTATTTATAAAACTATTAAAGTTAATATTTTCACAAATAAATTCTACTGCATTTTTAGTTATTAATACTCCCACATCATTATCCTTAAAACTATTTTTAGTTATGTTAATATTAGTAGTTTGTTGTAAACGAAGAGCTGTATTAAGATTTATAAAAACATTATCTTGAATAGTTAAATTTGTTGAATAAACTGCCTTTATAGCATGACCCCAATGGATACTAGTTCTAAAATCAACAATATCAGCGTATCCAAAGAAATAATTACCATATATTAAAAAATTATCCACATATTCTAAATCTGTAACTGCAAATCTACCACCAATATAATCAAAACCATAATAATATCTACTGTAATCCCATTCTGTAGAAGGACAAGTGAAATTATTATTATAAATAAAGTAATTACTAGCATTAGAAATACGAATACCACTATTACCTTCTGGACCAATAGTATTAAAAGTATTATCTATAATCCAATTACCATAAGAAATATTATTTCCCTGATTAGATATATGTCTATAATTTTCAGTGAAATTATTTTCTAAGATTGTACAGTTTGAAACATCATTAATAAAAATAGCAGAAGACCTTGAATTATTCACCAGATTAAATCCACTAATAACAATATCATTTTTATTTAAAGTTATAGTTGGTAAATTAGTATCAACTGGAATAATATTTGTTTTACCATAACTTACTAAAATAACACTTTTATTAATTACAACATTTTCAAAGTAAGTGCCAGTTAAAACTTCAATTAAATGCCAATCAAGAGTCTCATCAGCATCAATCGCATCTTGAATTGCATTATAAAATAATCCAGTATTATAATTAATGATATTACCTGGTAATGATGGACTTCCAACAACAACAAATAAAGTTTTAACAGTTGTTTCATTACCTCCATTATCTATTCCTTTATACCTTATAAAATAATAACCATCATTCAAAGTTATATTAACTATATTACTACCATTTATAAACTCACCATGATTAATACTATACCAAACAGTCAAATTTTCACTATTAGATTCCAAAGTCAAATTTTGTGACTCATTATACCAACCATCAACAAGATTCGATTCCACATCTGGATAATAATAATCATCATAAGTCCAATTATCATCTGTTTCATTATCATCTGTTTCATTGTTTGTATTATTAATATTATAAATTATAGTTTGTATTGGACCATGATTTCCAGCACGATCAACTGCATAATAATCAATAACATATTCACCATTGTTTAACTTTATTTGAGCAAACTTAGCCTTCATCACCCAACTACCATTATTAATCTTATAATATAACATAGGATAAGTATCTAAATTATCACTAGCAGTCAATGTAATAGTTTTAGAAGAACTGTAATTTCCTTCTTCTAGATTATTATTAACAATAGGTGCAATTAAATCAATATAATATATCAATCTTTGAAATCCTTCATTATTACCATATTGATCATAAACCAAAAATTCAATAAGGTTTACTCCTTCATTTAAATTAAGTGTAATTGATTTAGTCTTATTTAATATTCCTCCTCCATTAATAGCATAAGCAATTATAGGATTAGGATCTAAATTATCACTTGCATTGATAGTTAAAGTTTTAGTTGAGTTATACCAACCTTCTTCTAAGCTTACATTATAAACAGGTGCTGTAATATCATAAGTAAGATTCAATGTTGTTCCAGGATTCGTATTTCCAGCAGCATCTTTAGCATAAAAACTAACACTATGGCGACCCTCAGTTAATCTAATAGTAGCACTCTTACTAGCAGTAATATAATTACCATTACCTACCATATAATACAAAGTAGGATTACTATCCATATCATCAACAACTGTTAAATTAAGAACACCATTGTAATAAGAATATCCAATACTTGGTTGATTACGGTCAATTTATAATTAACTGTTTTAACAGCTTCAGTATTACCTTTACTATCTTTTGCACGATATTTTAAAGTAAAATCACCATAATTAAAAGTTAATGCAACAGACTTAGTAGCAGAATAAGTTGAACCACCATTTACAGTATAATATATTTTTGGATTAGGATCTTTATTATCACTAGCTGTTAAAGTAACAGTTTTAGCTGTGTTATACCAACCACCATTTAAATTTCTAGAAGTAGAAGGAGGAGTAGTATCAACTGTAATTCCAGAAGAAGAAATTCCACTTACTAATGGGAACGACATCTCAGAAGGTAATGTACCATCACGTTCATAAGCATATAATGCTTTGGAAAATCCATAAATAAGGGACTCATAACGAATATTACCCACTGCACTACTTGCATAATTAGGCGCTTGACCATTACTCGAATAAAAACTATTAATATTCTTGGCAACAGTTATGTACTGAGATTTAGTAAGAGTTCCTTTACCAGTACCCTGAGGATTACTCGGAGCTTTACGACTAGGAATAGTACTACCAGCTTTATTACCATTACTAATTTTAACAACAGTATTAGTAAGCATATTCAAATAGTTTTCATCAGTAGCAGTTTTACCATTAATTTTTACTGATTTAGGAACTTTAGAATTCTCTTGAGTATACCTAAAAACATCCTCAGCACTACTCGCCATCTCATCATAAGTAAAACTCTCAGCAGAAACACCATTCATAAAAAAACATAGACACAATAATAAAATACCTATAAAAAAACACTTTTTAAACATATATAAACACAAACCCATTATAATAAATAATTTTTAAAAGTCCAAAATAATATGAACAATATAAAACCTAATTGATAAATTATCAATTAGCATTTATAAATATTTATAAAAAAACTAAAAAGAAAAAAATAAATACCAATAACAAACAAAAGTAATAAAGATATAATACAAAAAACCAAAAAAATAATAAAAACATATTACATTATAGATAAATATTGATTTTGGACCTCAAAAAAATAAAAATTTTTAATAAAAGAAAACAAAATTCCTCAAAAATCCATTAAAATAAGTTAAAAAACCTTAAACCCCATTAAATATCATCTGAGAAATCTTAAAAAATTAATGAATTTATTATAAAAAAACAATGATTAATGTAAATCATACCAAAATTTAAAATTTTATAAAAACTTAAAATAGCTAAAAATAGCTTAAAATTATCTTAAGATCAAGGGTTCAAATCCCTTCAAGTCCGTTCCCTACATTTAATTAAAGAATCAATAAATTACTAATTTTTAGAATACTTCAATTATTCTTACAGAAACCATTAATTAAATTATTAGTTTTAAAATAATTATTAATTTAAACTAATTGAAGTATAAGAATAAGTTATTGGAAGAAAAATTATTAAGTAACTGCTGAAAAAAATAATAAAAAATAAAAAGGAGGAATCTTACTATTTAATACCCAAAAGATTAAATAGATTAGCTATTCCCCATCTAAAGATAACTATACCATTTCCTCCACCATTTAAAACAGATTTACAATCTTCTGTTAATTCAGCAACTGTAAGCCTAGTTTTATCTTCATCTGAATGATAAGCATATAATCCTCCCCAAACTTCAGCACCACCAGAATTAGCTATATACCATTTAGTTGTTGATTGAATCCAAGCATTATCTTTACCATAATTTCCTTCATAAAGCATAGGAACCAAAACATCCAAATATTGACCTAATCTAGGAGCATCTTGACCATAATAAATAGCTGCATCATTTTTTTCAGGCATCAATGCTGCTGAAAGAATGATTTTAGGATTTATTGCTTTAACAGCAACTGAAAGTTGCCTTACAAATTCAGTTATAGCATCAGCACCATTTTTACCATTATCATAATGGAATATAGAAGCATTGTTACCACTAGTTCCAGGATATCTTAAATAGTCTAAATGGATTCCAGCTACACCACTAATACCAGCATAATACTTAGCTCTAGAAATTACTTTATTAAAGTAAGCCTGATTAAGAGTTTTACTAGATGCAATTATAGGATTAGTCCATTTATTACTTGTAGCATTATAAAATGTAGTAAACCAAATGTGTATCTTAAATCCTTTAGCTGTTGCATTTTTAATCCAATCTATAGCTGTTGTTGGGTAATTAAACATGTCTTCATGAATAAAGATATTTCCTATTCCATATTTACCAAGTAAATCTAAATCAACATTTTTCATATCACCAGAATGAACCCATATAGCATTCTTATTTGCAGACAAATTATAAGAAGGTGAATTGTTTGAGTTTGAAGAACTTCTAGAATATTTTGGAATATTTTTATTTAAAGCATTAGTTTTTGAAACACTTAGTGTAAGAGTAGAAGGTACATTTTTATAAGTATAAATATACTCTCCAATCCTTGCAAAACCATACACAAATGTTTGATACTGTATCTTACCAAAAGATGAACTTATATAATTAGGTATCCTACTATTACTATCAATATATTGAAAAGTCTTTTTAGCTAAAGAATAATAAGTAGACTTTGAAATTGTCTTTTTTATAGTAACTCCAGATGGATTAGAAGGATTTTTAACATCCCATTTAACATTAACAGAATTAGTATATTTTAAACATTTATAAGCAATAGCTTTTGAAACTAAGTAAGTATATTCAGGAATTGAAAATTTAAACCCTGAAATAGTTACATAATTAGGTAACTTCCCATAGTTAAGCACATAGTTTTTAACATTCTTTGAAGCTTGGAATATAGCAGTTTGAGAAAGTTTAGTTGATTTTCCAGCTACAATAGAAGATGATCCAGAAGAACCACTATTTGAACTAGATGAACTAGATGAACTAGATGAACTACTAGAACCTCCATTATAAACTGGTAAATATTTATTCATACTATGAGAAGCCTTAACATTGAAAGATAAAGAAGATGGAAGTTTACCTTTAACATAAATATAATTTAAAACTTTGTTAAGACCAAATATAGCAGTTTGATATTGAATTTTACCAAGCGAAGATGTAACAAAGTTTGGAGCTTGATTATTTTTTTCAATAAATGCAACTATATTCTTTGCATAAGAATAATATGTTTTAGAAGATATAGTTCCTTTTATATTATTTCCAGATGCCTTAGATGGATTTTTAACATTATACTTGACTTTAATACTTGAAGTAATTTTGTTATACTTATAAGTAATAGTCTTACTTAAAATATACATAAATTCACTCATAGAGTATTTATAACCCGAAATAGTCACATAACTAGGTAATTTACCATTTTTATTAATGTATTTATAAATCGAGTTTGAAGCAAGCAAAATGCTACTTTGAGAAAGAGTAGTTGGTTTATTATTCACACTGGTTGAAGTTTTAACAACACTTGATGAGTTTGAAGAAGAATTATTAGAGTTATTAATATTGTTATTGTTAGAACTACTAGAATTATTACTAGAATTAGCTGAACTGTTTAAATCAACACCATCCTCCGAATTTTCATTAGAATTTACAAGAAGAGATGGTGATTGGGGATTATTCTGCATGTTATCAACTAAATCATCAATATGGTTATTGTTAGATCCAGAATCAGTTGACTCACTAGCAAAACTAAAGCCACATGTTAAAAAAACTAAAACAAAGAATAATAAAAATATTTTAGCATATTTTGATTTTGAAAAATTATTAATAATATTACCTCACTTATATCTATTAAATTTTCATCTAACAGATTTACGTCCCCTAATTATGACCCCTCAAATTTAAACTCTTGAAAATTTAATATTAAATCTATTCAAGAATTTAAATAACCATAATTCTAAATCCGCCTCTAAACAATTTAATAATTAATTAAAGATTTATATATATTCGTTAAAATAAAAATTAGCTAAATATAAAATTAACTAAATATAAAAATTTTATTTAGATTTAAATTTTTAAATTTAAATAAAGAATATATTCTTTATTAACTAATAAATTTTAGAGTAATACTTATATGTTTTTTAAGTTATTTAAATATTCCTTAAAAATAACATAAACAATCATTTGAACAAGGTAATTGTTTATAGTAAGAAATAAAATTCTTTATATATTTATAAAATTATTACTAGAATTTTAGAAATAAAGTAATAATAAAAAAATAATAATCAATATTAAATCATATTTAATAATTAAAAATAAAATTTAAGAATAGAACAATTTAAGAATAGAATAATAAATAAAATTTAAAAGCCAAAAATGAATTTAATAACAGAAAAATGAAAAAAATAAGAATGAAAATATAAAATAGAGGACAATAATGTAATAAATTACATCATTGGAGGCATGCCACCCATACCGCCCATTGCACCCATAGGAGGCATTCCACTATCATCTAAATTATCATCCTTATCAACAGCTTCAAGAGCACCTCTTGCAGCTATAAGATCATCAATTCTTAAAATCATTTCAGTAGCTTCAGCAGCTGATTGGATAGCTTGTTTTTTAACTCTTTGAGGTTCAACTACACCAGCGACTTTCATATCAGTAACTTCACCTTCAAAGACATCTAATCCCATGAAAGCAGATTTTTCATGAGCAGCTCTTAAATCTGCAAGAATATCAATAGTGTCCAATCCTGCATTTTCAGCCAAGGTTGTTGGAACAATTTCAAGAGCTTCTGCAAATGAATTAACAGATAATTGTTCTCTTCCACTAATTGTTTCTGCATATTCTTTAAGTTGGCGAGCTATCTCTATTTCTGGAGCTCCTCCACCAATAACAACTTTTCCATCTTCTAAGGTTGCAGCTACAACACCTAAAGCATCTTCTAATGCTCTTTCTATCTCAGAAGTAACATGCCTAGTACTTCCTCTAAGAATTATTGAAACAGCTTTAGGATCTTTAGATTCTTCTATAAAAATCATCATTTGGTCGAATATTTTCTTCTCATATACGATTCCTGCTTCACCTAACTCATCTTGAGATAAATCATCAACATTTGTAATAATTTTAGCACCAGTAGCTTTTTCAAGACGATTCATATCAGACTTTTTAGTTCTTTTAACTGCAAGAATTCCAGCACGAGAAAGATAGTGTAATGCCATATCGTCGATTCCTTTTTGACAGAACAATACATTAGCTCCAGAAGCAATAACCTTATCAATCATTTCACGGATCATCTGTTCCTCATTATCTAAGAAAGCTTGCATTTGAGAAGGACTAGTAAGGTTAATCTTAGCATCAGTTTCTAAGTCTTTGACTTCTAAAGGATATTTTAATAATGCGATTTTAGCATTCTTAACCTCTTTAGGCATATTAGGATCAGCTTTACCTTTATCAACAAGAATACCATTAACAATCTCAGATTCATCTACACTAGCACCTGAAACTCTTTGAATATTAATGTTTTTCTTATCAACTTCACCATCTTCTTCAACTTTAAGAACAGCTTCAACTATAAGTTCAGCTAATGGTTTTTTAGCTTTTTCTGAACCTTTTCCAGTCATAGCAGTCATAGCTACATCTATTAGAGTATCTTGATCTTTAGAATCGATAGATATATCTTCAAGGATTTCATAAACTTTGTTTAAAGCTTGTCTATAACCTCTTACAACAGTTGTTGCATGGATTCCATCATCTAAAAGTTCTTCAGCTTTTTTAAGAAGTTCTCCAGCTATAATAACTGCAGTTGTAGTTCCATCTCCAACAACATCTTCCTGATTTTTAGCTATCTCAACAAGCATTTTAGCAGCAGGGTGAGCTATATCCATTTCACGAAGAATAGTTACACCATCGTTGGTAATAACTACATCACCCATACTATCAACTAACATCTTATCCATTCCTTTTGGACCAAGAGTAGTTCTTACAGTTTCAGCTAAAATTTTTCCAGCCATAATATTCATTCTTTGAGCATCTCTACCAAGGAAACGTTGAGTATCCTCTGGCAAGATAAAAATTGGTTGATTACCATTATACTGCGCCATAATTTCACCTAAAAATTATAAAAAATTAATTATTAAAATTAATTATTTAAATTAGTTATTTAAATTAGTTATTTAAATTAGTTATTTAAATTATTTTTTAATCAAAATAATCTTTATTTAAAATAACTTAAAATATTCATAATATATATTTTCATAGTATATATTGAAAATATATACAATTACACAACTTATATAAGCTATGTACAACATATAAAAATTTAATTAATCTATGAGTTTATAATATTGAGTATTATCTAATATGAGTATTATACAATAGAATATTAGCTAATAAATGTTGTATTGTCTAATAATTTTTAACAAAAAATTAGAATCAACAGATTAAAATACAAGATATATAACTCACAATAATATAAATGGGTTTGAAGTTATATAAATAGCTATTGAAAAATTAATATACTTCATAATACATGATATTATAATTGTAATGCTAAGTAATACTCAATGAAATATCTAGTTATTTATATGTTTTATTATCTATAAATATTTATTAACTATAACTAATTTATGAAGTTATTTTATTAATCTATTTTATTAATTCATATAATTATATAAATAAATGCTGGTTAAACGCTTTATTTAAGTAACAATTTAACTAAATAATAATAAAATACTTATATGCCAAAATCATTGATAATGGTGGAGTATCATGAGAATCGAGGTAAAATCGTTATTAATAACTATGATTATTACCCCTATATTAGCAGTGACGTGTTATTATTATAAAGAACCATATGTTCTATTATATTCAACACTATTTTTCTTATTTTCATTCATATCATTTATGGGTTTTTTTAGAAGTAAAACTAAACTACAAAAAATACTTATAATATTATCACTTGCTTTACTAACAGCCTATAATTTAAAGTATATTGATAGTATTAATATAATTGAAGATTTAATTTTATATACTTATTTTTTTATTACTAGTATGACATTTATACGTAATGAAAGAACTTTTAAGATAAACAACCTACTTTCAATAATTTTTATAATAATACTAATACCAATAATCATAACTAATAAAAGAAGTGACTTATTATTAATACTATTAATAATAGTAAGAATAATCTTAAGAATTGATATAATCCATACAATGAAAAAAAGAAACATTAAATTGTATTAAATAATCAATTGTTTAAAAAAATGACTATTTTAAAATTAAAAAATCTAAAAAAAATATATATAATAAAAAATACTTTTATAGTTAAAATCTTGATTATAAAACTTCTATAATAACATCCATAATAAGAAAAGTAAAAGGAGAAAAAAATTAAAAACTCTCCCTTAAAAAAGAATTACAATTTTTTATAGTCTTTTTCTGTGTGTTACTAGTATTTTCATTTTAACTTGTTTTCCAACACCTAAATTCTTAACTTGAACCTTTAAAATCCTAGATTTAGTAATAAACTGATACTTAACAATTTTACTAGTCTTAGACAATTTCTCCAAATACCAATTCTTAAAATACTTAACATAATCCTTAGAACCTAAAGCAGATCCCACATTTTTAATAGTGTAAACTTTACTATAAAGATTAAAACCTCTATACTTACCCACTTTAACAAGCTTAGAAATCTTAACAATACCAATCTTAACTTTCCCAACTACCTTAAAAGTCTTACTAACATTAAAACCAAGATAATCATTATTACCATCAAAAGAAACCTTAATGGTGGACTTACCTGCCTTTTTCGGAGTATAGGAAAGTTTCCAAACACCAAGACTATTAGTAGTAACCTTATAAGTTTTACCATCAACAATAACACTAATAATCGTATTAGCCAATGGTTTACCACCACTAGTCAAAACACCAGAAACAGTAATCGATTTTCCTACTTTAACATTACTTGGAATATTAATACTAGAAGTAGTAGCTAACTTACTAACATTAAAAGCCTTATTTTCAACAAAACCAACATACCGACTATCACCCTGATAAAAGAGAGATAAATTAAAGACACCAGAATGTTCAGAAGTATAATTTAAACCCCAAACACCAACAGAATCAGTAGTCACATTAAAAGACTCACCACCAACAATAACTTCTAAAATAGCACCAGATATTGTATTATTATTCTCATCAGATAAAACACCAGAAATTAAAACTGTTTCATTAACCTTAATATCTACAGGAATAACAATACTAGAATTACTATCCAACTTACTAACATTAAAACTAGTACTATTATTAAAACCAGTGTAATTATCATTACCAGCCCAGTTAACACAAGTAAAGAACTCACCACCATGAATCGGAGCATAAACAAGACTCCAAACACCACTACTATTAGTTGTCACATTAAAAGACTCATTACCAATAATAATTGTCATTTGAGCATTATCTATAGGATCACTATTAACATCAACCAAAATACCACTAATAGTAATATTTTCATCAACTTTAAAATCACCAGAAACATCAATAGTAGAATTAGTACTATTTTTCAACACTTCAAAGGTTGTACTATTAGTAAATGCTGCGTAATTATTATTACCAGAATAATTAACAGTTACTGTGATGTTTCCTGTCTTGTTAGTAGTATAATTAAAACTCCAACCACCAGTACCATTAACAGTAACTAATTGAGTGTTTCCATCAACAGTAACATTCACACTACCAATACCAGTAAAATTAGCCAACTGACCTGTAATAGTAGCATTAGTACCAATTTGAACATTATCCACAAGAATAGTAGAATTAATATCCAACTTACCTGCAGAAAATGTAAAACCTACATCCTGACTATCCAAAGTCGCAACAAAAACATTATCACCACCAGACACAGTCCAAACATCAGTAAAATTACTAAAATTATCAACAACAAAAGTCTGATTATTATAAGTACCATTCACCACAAAATAAGGCAAATACTCAACACCACCATTAACAAGAGAAGTATTAAGCACTAAAAACGCAAAACTAACATCATCACCAAATTTAACATTATCCAAACTAGTAAGATTAGTAACATTCAAAATATAATGATTAACCGTATCAATACCCAAAGTTTTACCAGTTATATCATTAACACCCCACCAATTATAATTAAAACTACTATTATCATTAAAACCAGTAATATTCACACCAGTATTAGCTATAATACGATTATACCAGACAGTAACATTAACCAAAGAACCATTCTTAAGACCACTGAAATTCAAACCAGCATTAGTAGCAAAGATATTATTACCCCTGATAATAAAATCAGTCACATTAATAGCACCACCACCATTAACAAAATAAAAACCACTACCAACAGTAACATTAACAGTATTATTCAAAAACAAAACACCACTAACATTACCACCATAAGAATAAACATACACACCATACTCCCCTCCAGTAATGTTGTTGTTGGCGAAGGTTATATTGGTGTTGTTGCTGCTGTATGCATACAGATAAACACCTCGTGATGTTCCTGTGATGTTGTTGCCATCAAAAGTCAAATTATTAATACCCTTAGAATTAATACGAACACCATTAGAATTACTAGTACCATTACCACGTATACTATTATTAATAAAAGAAACAAAAGAAATAGCCATACCATTACCATTAACAAAAACAGCACCATAATTACTATTACTAACAGAAGAAACAATAACATTATCCTCAATCAATATATTCGATAAATTACCACCAGAACCACTAATATTAATACTAACACCACTAGTAGTAATATTATTACCAGTAACCATTAAATCACTACTATTACCAACAATAGCACTAGTATAACCAGTGATAGTTAAATTAACAAGCCTAACATTAGATGCAGTGATATTAAACAATATAACTGATCCATTGATCTTAACATTACTACTATTACCTTTTATAGTAGCATTACGAGTAACATTAATCTGACCCAAAAAATACTCACCATCATCAAGATTAATAATCACCTCATCAGGAGTACTATTATCAATAACACCCTGAAAACTACTATTTGTAATATTACTACTACTAAAATAATACTCATCTGCACTAACACTAGACAAACCCAAAAGTAACAAGAAAACTAGTACCAATACAAACGAAACAAAAAACTTATTCTTAAACATAAATAATTCTCACTCCTATTAAAATTATAAACAAAAAAAAAAGCACAACAATAAATAAACACTCACTATTAAATGAACACTCACTATGCACTTTTTATAATAAATATAAAAAAACTACTATAAAAACCTTACTACTACAAAAAAAAGTGAAAAAACAATAGCCACCCCCCCCCCCGCAAAAATAGTGAAATAGCTGTTTAAAAAATAAAAAAAGAAGAAAAACAAGAATAACACAAAAACAAGAACAAAAAACAAAATAAAAAAATAACAACTAAAAAAAATAAATAAAAAACTCTAAACCAAAATATAACAAATATAAAAACTTTAAAACAATATAAAACTATTATAATAATATAATAAAGCTAAATAAACAATAAAATTAAGTAAAAATAACAAAACAAGTAATATAAAATAAAAAAATAATAAGAAAAACTAAAAAATAACAGCTAAACACTATAAACATACAGAATATAAAAAACTAAAATAAAAAAAATAAAATTACAATATCCTCAAAAACAAAATAGCTGTTATCAAACACCACCATATATAAAACAAAAAAATACTCAAAGAAACTACAACAAAGATAAACCACTACAAAAGAACAAAAACGATTAATAATAATAAAAAAGAATAAAAATAAAACAAAACACTAAAACAAAGAACAATATAACATCTACAAAACAAAAAACAACTAATAAAAAAACAAAAAACAACCAAAACAACTAAAACACCAAACAAAGAACAACAAACCACCCAAACAATAAAAAAACAACTAATAAAAAAAGAAAAAAAACCCAAAAAATAGCTCAACAACATCACAGGAACATCAAGCAATGGTGTTTCTCTGTATGCATAAAGCGATAACAACACAACCATATAAACAAGACAATACAACAACTCACAGGAACATCACGAGGTGTTTATCTGTATGCATACAGCAGCAACAACGCCACATATAAACCAAAGCCAATAAAATATCACAGGAACATACTATGGTGTTTATCTGTATGCATACAGCGATAACAACATCCCATATAAACAAGACTACACAACAACATCACAGGAACATATGGTGTTTATCTGTCTGCATCCAGCAGCAAAAATACCACATATAACCGAAACTACACAACAATCCACAGGAACATACTATGGTGTTGAGCTGTATGCATACAGCGATAACAATACCAATAAATCAAAGCCAAAAATAACAAACACAGGAACATACTACGATGGTGTTTATCTGGAGGCATACAGCAGCAACAATACCACATATAACCAAGACAATACAACAACTCACAGGAACATCAGGCAATGGTGTTTATCTGTATGCAGACAGCGATAACAACACATCATATAACCAAGACAATGCAGCATCACAGGAACATCAGGCAATGGTGTTTATCTGGGTGCATACAGCGATAACAATACCACATATAACCAAGATTACACAACAATTCACAGGAACATCAGGCTATGGTGTTGGTCTGGATGCATCCAGCAGCAAAAATACCACATATAACCAAAGCCTAACGATATCACAGGAACAGACTATGGTGTTTCTCTGGCTGCATACAGCGATAACAATACCAATAAACCAAGCCAATAACATCACAGGAACATACGCATCTGGTGTTTATCTGTCTGCATACAGCAGCAACAACGCCACATATAAACCAAAACCATACAATATCACAGGAACATATGGTGTTGATCTGTATGTATACAGCGATAACAACACACCATATAACCAAAACCAAAAATAACAAACACAGGAATATACTACCAAGGTGTTTATCTGGAGGCATACAGCAAGCTACAACAAAAAAAAACACTACAACACCTCAGTGAAATGTAAAAAATCTAGCACTCTAAAAAACTTAACAATTCTAATCTTAAGATCAAGGGTTCAAATCCCTCTAAGTCCGTTTTTTATTTAAAAACATCTAATACCTATGCACCATAATATTGGAAAAATTAATCATTGTTCTTAATCTTTTTTAAAACTTCTTCACGGCCTTCCAAAGCATATTCATTATCAGAATCTAATTTTAAAGTTTTATTATAATAGCCTAAAGAGTTTTCCAAACGATTTAGTTTACATAACACTAAAGCTTTATTATTTAAAATAATAACATTATCAGTTTCCAAATCTAGAGCCTTATCATAATATTCTAAAGCTTTTTCAAATTTTTTTTTTATGATAATATACTTCACCAATATTATTAAATACATCTACATTTTCAGAATCTAAATTTAAACATTTATTATAAACTTCTAAAGCCTCATCATAACACTTCATATTATCTAAAACAACCCCAATGCTTATCATAATATCTAAATTATCAGGATCCAAATCTAAAGCCTGATTGTAATATGATAAAGTTTCCTTATAATATCCCTTTTTAAATAAAATATTACCTTTATTGAATAACACTTTATAATTATTTTTATCATTTTTTAAAATTTCATCATAAACATTTAATGCATCATCAAATCTCTTTAATTTAGACAAAATAAGTGCTTTTCCAAAAAGTAAAGAATAATGACTAGGATTCAAGCTTAAACCTTTATCACAACATTTTAAAGCTTTATTAAACCTTTTCAATTTATCAAAAGTCATCGAAAGATTATTTAAATAACTAATATTTTTTTTATCTAAATTATAAGCTTTTTTATAGTAATTTAAAGCTTTTTCAAAGTTTTGTTGTTCATAGAATATTGTGCCTTTAGTATTAAAAATCATAGAATTATTAAAATCATTATTTAAATTTTCATTTAAAATATTTAATGCTTCTTCAAACCGTTTAAGTTTCATTAAAGAGAGAGATTTTGCAGTTAAACCATTAATATCAGTAGGATTTATATTTAAGTACTTATCAATATAAATTAATGATTTTTCAAATTTTTTCATCTCATAAAAATTCTTAGAAAGATGGAAATAAGATTCAATAACTTTATAATTTTTTTTTATCAAACTTTCAAATATTTCAGAAGCCCTCTCATAATTACCATTATTTTCAAACCTTAAAGCATTATTAAAATCTCTTTTTAGTTTTAAATTATTAAATAACAATTTCACACCTTCTATATTTTTTTATATTATAATCAATACAAACCTATCATCAAAAAAATAGTCAGGAAAAACACTTTTTTATCAAAAAAACTAACTAAAGAGAATTTATGTTATAAATGATAAATTTAGTTTTTCTTCCTATTAATCCGATTTTTACTAAAAAATTATTATAAATAATTTGAAGGTAAATATTCATAATATATTAATTAATCATATCTAATGAAATAGATAGTATATTATTAAGGAGCCTTATTACTATTGTTTAAAAGCTTTCCATTAATTATCATATATAACCTCTTTTGATAGATCTGTAAAAGTCAAACCTACCATTGAAATGGCCCCAGTTAAAACAGCAGCATTTGAAACAAAACGAACTATATCTCCATTCTTAGCTGAATTTATCATAGCATCCTTTACTTTTATGATATTTTCCATTATACCAGTCCAATTTTCATCACGAGGATCGGGAATTATATCACTAGGAGGAGTAATACGAGGATAAGTTATTTCAACATTTCTATCATCAAAATCTGTATCACGACTACCTGGCATTAAAGAAATTATAAGTCCTGCTCTCATAATATTATTATAATTTAAAGAATATAATTTATCTCCTATTTCGTTCATTGTTGTTCCATTAGGTACACCGCGGAGTATATCTATATTATTAAGATTAGGAGTGAATGAATCTATGAATATATCAACAAAGTTATTATTCCTATAAAACTCCGCTAAATCATCACGACCCATATCCTCAAAAGTATTTGCCCAAAAAGGCCTACAAAGCTCAATAGTGGCAGGAATTAATAAAGCAGCTGAAAATACAGAGAATAAAGAACCTAAACCAATTCCAGAAAATGATAATGTTCCAGTTCCAGATAATTCATAAAACAAAGAACTAAAAACCCCTGAAAACATGATCGAAAAATTTACCAATTTATTTAAATCAGATGATAACTTAGAACTAATATTAAGCAAATTATTGGTGAAATTGACAATGGCATCTGTAATATCATCATGATAGCAAGGATTACCCATAATATTTTGTGAACTGAAAAAATCTCTTATAATACCTGTTTCAAGATCAATCAATAACATTCTTTCAAAATCAGATTCAGTTCTTACAAGTATATATCCATTCTCAAAACTAATTTCTAATTTATCACCATGCGCAAGATTATTTAAAATACCCATTAGAACTCCATCATTATTAAAAGTTATTCCAAGTCCTCCAGTTAATTGTTCAACAAGAGAAAATGAAAAAGAACATGCTGAACGAAATGCCCATACATTTTTTTCATCACCATAAATATCTATTCCCATTCTATGGTCACTTTCACCAGTACCATACAAATGATCAAAATCATTACAAAGAGACATCATTATAGGAGTGGTTCTATTCCAAGTAACATTAAATTCAAATGCTGCTTGATCTGCAACACGATCATGACAATATATAGTATTTAATAATTCTAAAAAACTCCCATAAGCTGCTTTCATAGCACCCATTTCAGAATTATCTGCAAATGACAACCAATAACTTAAATCATCAACAGTAACATTCTTCGTTGCAATAACATAACTTCTTAAACCTTCATAACCAGCACTATGAACATCACTCATATTAAAATCAATATCTTCAACAAGGTTTTCACCATTCATATAATAAATATTACTAGATCTAGTTTTTAATGAACTATCAGGAAATTTAGAAGTTGAAATATTTAAACTACTAATTGGTCTAATAAGAGAAGTATCACCAAAATAAGTTATACCAGTTAAAAGTTCATCAATAAATCTTTCATGATTGTTTAAAATAAATTCAATATCACTATCAGATAAAGTGATATCATCTTCATAATAATAATTATATAATTCAACATAAGTTATTAACTTATCTCTTTTAGACATAAGCTTAAAATCATTCCAATTTTGAACAATATAATTTAAAGTTGTAGTATACTGAAAATCATCATATTCTATTAATGCTGAGTTAAATAATGAAATGACTTTAAACACATCATCTGAATAAAGGTCTTTAAATTCTATATATGCAGTATTTACAATAGAGCTTGTATATATAACTTCTCCATTGTATATTATATCAATATCTGATTTGAATATTCCTGTATTTCTCCAAAGAATACTAATCCATGAAACTGAATCATTCAAAGGCAAACTAAGTAAAATCGCTAAAGATTGATTAGTGAGAGTATCAATAGCACTAGAAAGTAAATACACGTCAATTGTAGGATTTTCAAACACATAAGTATAAATCATATAATCATTAATAGTTGCAGCAACACAAGTAACATTTTCAAGATTCACTAAACTTAAATCACCTATAATTGACCGATTTATTATTAAAGTTGCTTGTGCTATTCCATTTATAAGCTCAGATGAATTTGTAATAGTGCCATATTCACTAATAAAATTAATAATAATTCCATCAGGAATACAACCTAAAGATGAAACATCTTCACCAAGATTATTATGAGTCATATCAACAGTGATTGTTGATTCATAGACTTTCCCATCAAATACTTTATAGGAAGTTGGAGAAGCATTAGCAATAATCCAAGAATCAAAATAGAAACCTTCTAAATCAAACAATAAAATATTAACACTATCATCAAATAAACTACTTATTATTGGAGAATTAGTACCCCACCAATTATTACTAACATTAAGATTATTAAAAATAAAACAATTCAAATCAATATAATTATCATAAAAACTATTTAATAAAACATTAATATTATCCCCATATTCAATGTATATACCATATCCATTATCAATAAAACTATTTTCTTTAATAGAATAATTATTAGACTCAACTATAGATACCCCATAGGTGAAATTTGAAAAAGAATTATCCTCAAAAATAATTGATGATGAATACAAAGATTCAACAGCATATGCACCATCATCAGCTCTGAAAACATTAGAAAGTATTAAAAAATCATTAACATTTGAAATTTTCAAGCCTCTAGAATCAGTTGTATTAAAAATATTATAACCTATAAAATAATCACTTGCATTTAAAACATATACTCCAATATTACTATCACCTATATTAAAATTATTATATAAAATCCATACATTAGAAGATCTTTCTGATCCATTATTAATTATTGAACATTTATTGTTTGTAAATTTGTTTTGAATAATTGTACAATTTGAAACATCATTTAAAAATATTGCACTAGCATTATAATAATTATCTCCAGAAGACCCCCCATTAGAGTTTTTAAAGGTGAAACCAGAAATTATAATCTCATCACAATCCAAAAACAATATTGAAGAACTATTATCTAAAGGAGATAAAACTGTTTCACCATTAACATCACCAGATAAAATTATACTTTTATTTATAATATAATTTCCTTCATAAATTCCAGCTAAAACCTCAATATAATCTCCAACAAGTGTTTCATTTGCATCTATCGCCTCTTGAATACCATTATAAAATCTTCCATTATTATAATTAATAACACGACCAGGTAATGTTAAATTCCCCGTTTCATTAATAAATATCATTAATGTCTTAACTATTGTTTCATTACCAAAAATATCTACTGCTTTATATTGAATAAAATAATAACCTTCAGATAAATTTAAAACAACCCTACTATTATTTTCTGATACAAAAGACCCATTATTTATACTATAATAAACTGTTAAATTCTCACTATTAGCCTCAAGAGTTAAATTTTTCGAATTATTATACCATCCATTTCCAATACTAGGGGAAACATTTGGAGAGAATTCTTCTTCAATATTTGTTGTATTGATATTGAATGTTAGATTTTTTAATATTGCATGATTGCCAGCACGATCAACTGCATAATACTCAATAAAATAAGTACCATTATCTAAGAAAATCTGAGCAGATTTATTTTTAGAAATCCAATCACCATCATTAATCCTATAATACAAAACAGGATTAGAATCCATATTATCAGTAACATTCAGCTTCAAAGTTTTAGAGTAACTATAATTTCCCTCTTCTAAATTATTATTAACAACAGGAGGGGTTAAATCAATATAATATAATAATGTTTTCATACTTATACTATTTCCATAATGATCAGCTATTAAAAATGAAATAAGGTTAATTCCTTCATTCAAGCTAATAATAACAGAATTATAAGCAAGAACAGATTCATTATTATTAATCTTATATGCAATTATAGGATTAGAATCTAAATTATCAGTAACATTTATAGTTAAAGCCTTAGTTGAATTATACCATCCTTCTTCTAAATTAAAATCCCATTCTGGAGGAGTAATATCATGAGTTACATTAAATTCCCAATAAAGACCAGTATTTCCTGAAACATCAGCAGCAAAATAATTAATAATATACCTACCTTCATTTAAAACTATTCGTGCAGTTTTACTAGAACTAATATAGCTACCACCATTAATTCGATAATAAATTGTAGGGTTAGTATCCATATTATCACTAGCAGTTAAAATAAGAGTGCCATTATCATATGTTTGTGAAACAGTAGGTTTAGTAGTGTCAATTTTATATGTTACTGATTTTTGAGTTTCAACATTACCCTTAGCATCCTTAGCCTTATAATATAAATTAGTAGTACCTTGTTTTAAACTAATGGAAACAGATTTACCTCCTTTCACCCAATCACCAGTATTAATCTTATAATAAACACTAGGGTTAGTATCTTTATTATCACTAGCAGTTAAAGTCACAGTTTTAACAGTATTATACCAACCACCAGCAAGATTAATCGAAGTAGATGGGGGCGTAGTATCAACTGTAATTCCAGAAGAAGAAATCCCACTAACTAATGGGAAAGACATTTCAGATGGCAATGTCCCATCACGTTCATAAGCATATAGTACTTTGGAAAATCCATAAATAAGAGACTCATAACGAATTTCACCAACAGAACTATAAGCAAAATTAGGTGCTTGACCATTACTCGAATAAAAACTATTAATATTCTTAGCAACAGTTATATACTGAGATTTAGTAAGAGTCCCTTTACCAGTACCCTGAGGCTTACTCGGAGCTTTACGACTAGGAATAGTACTACCTGCCTTATTACCATTACTAATTTTAACAACAGTATTAGTAAGCATATTCAAATAATTTTCATCAGTAGCAGTCTTACCATTAATCTTCACTGATTTAGGAACTTTAGAATTCTCCTGAGTATACCTAAAAACATCTTCAGCACTACTTGCCATCTCATCATAAGTAAAACTTTCAGCAGAAACACCACTCACAAAAATAAAAAATGAAGCAATGAATAAGCTTAAAAATATAATTTTTTTGTTCATAATATCAACCCATAACAATATTAAATTTAAACATAAAAAAATATTAAATAATATTATTTAATAAATATCTTTTTTATTCATTTAATTCTCATAAAAAACTTCCATACAGAATTAATAAAATAATAAAATTTTCAAATGAAATATATCATACACAAAAATTATTAAGATTAAAAGTATTACTTAAACCCTTTAAAAACACAAAAAAGTAATACAAAATCCAATTATTTTATGAATTAATAATAAATTAATCAACTACATATATAAAAGTTTACAAAAAACCTAAAAATAAAAATATAAATACAAAAAAGTAAAAAAATAACAACTAAAAAAAAATAAAAAAAAACTCTAAACTAAAATATAACAAATATAAAAGCTTTAAAACAATATAAACCTATAATAAAATAAAAAAACTCCAAATAAAATAAAAAAACTAAGCAAAACTAAAAAACAAGTAATATAAAATAAAAAAATAATAAGAAAATCTAAAAAATAACAGCTAAACAGCATAACATACAGAATATAAAAATAATAATAAAAAAATAAAAAAATTTTTAAATAAATAAAGAAAAAAGTAGTATCATGTATTTCGAAGGAATAATCATCGGACTTAGTGCCTTTATAATAATAGGAATATTTCATCCAATTGTTATCAAAGGAGAATATTATATAGGTAAAAAAATCTGGCCAATATTTTTAATTGGAGGAATATTATCAATAATAATATCTTTATTTGTAAATAATTTAATACTCTCTGCATTAATAGGAGTCTTAGGATTCACACTACTATGGAGTATCCATGAAATTATAGAACAGGAAAAAAGAGTTGAAAAAGGATGGTTTCCTAAAAAACCAAAATAAAGTTGATTACCTTATAAAAAAAACATAAGAACAGTTGAAAGCTAAAGAAAAAATAATAAAAAGCCAAGAAAGGTCAATATATCTTCTTAAATGTCAGAAAAAAATAATTGCTAAAGAATTAGCTAAAATTAATGTTCATTTTCATGATCTTAATGATGAAGAATTTAAAAACCATATCAAGAAAAGAAATATCTAAGATGAAATTATAAATTATATTTCATCATCTAATAATTTTGGATTTCTAGCATTATTTCTAGTTATTACTTTCCTACCTACTTCTTTCTCCAAGCTTTTACGAGCATCTCCAGCAACGCTTCCACCTCTCTTTGCAACATCTTTACTTTCTTTAAATCCTTGAGGACTAAAACCTCTAGATATCTCCGTTGTAGAAGCTTCAGCCAACATATTAAGTACTAATTCAATATTGCTCATGTTGTCTCTGAGATTTTCTTTTTTAATATCTTTGAATTGTTTATATTCTTTTGTTGTCATATCTGACCATGCTTTAGTAATTTCATCAGTTAATAAAGCATATTCTAACCCTTCTTTAACGCCTGACCTATTCCATTCAGCTGTTAAGTCTTTACGAAACTCTATTGTTTTTAACCTTTGTGTTATCCATTCTTCAGAATATCCTTTTTTACGATAGTTACTTATTGCTCTTTCAATAGCTAATTGAGGGTCTGCTATTTCATCAAGTCTTTCTTTACCAACTTTAGCTAACCATTGTTTAAATGGTTCTGCATTTGGTGAAGGTATTGACTGAATTATCCTTAATATCTGTTCACTATCAGCGACATCAGTTAACCGCATTTTACCATCAGCAGCAGGCATTTTTAAACCGTGACAATTTGTCACAGTTTCATTACCTTCCTCTTTGAGCCGTTGTTTAAGCTTTCTCCAATATGCTGACGGATTTTTACTCTCACTAAGTACTCCTACAACATCAATAACTGAAAAAAACCATTCTTCTTTATCTTCATCCCATAATGCTCTAATTTCCCTATCTTCAAATAATTTTATGCTGTTTTTCTTTGACATTACATCAAAACCTTTTCCTAGTATTATTTTTTAAAATTTTAAAGCCTTAATTATAATTTTTTGCTTATTTTGTTATAAATTATTCTTTTATAATGTTTAATTATAATTTATATATCATATAATATTATTTTTTTTCCAAGTAAATGACAAATAATTATCATTTAAAAAACCTATTATTCAATTATGAAACCAATTGATTTTTACTATTCAACAAAATATCAACAGATTCTTTTATTTTAATAATTTCATTTTCTAAATTTTTATTATCTTCTTTAACAGAAAATTGTTCTTTATTAATTGTTAAATAAGGGATTAATGCTTCATAATTTTTTCTTAAATAGCTATCAAAACTATCTTCACTATCAACAGCATCATAAACTTCAGAATTACTCATATTCGGAGGAACATGGCCTGTAAATATACTAACAACATCCAATTCACTATATTTATCAGCTTTAACAACAACATTAGTTATATTTCTTCTGCAAGTGGTTGAAAATAGTTTTCTAAGATTATGTCCTCGAAACTTCCCAAAAAGACCATTTTTATCTTTTCCTAAATTTAAATTAGTATTTAAATTCTGTAGTATTCTTCTTAACCAATCAGCTGATAAAAATTCAGAAGTTCCACTATTTCTAAATAAAGCAGATTCTAATTCAATTGAATATCCTTCTTTAATTCTTTCTTTAAGATGTTCAAAAATATAATAGCTACATTCGCCAGTATTAAAGGTAATACAAAGATTACCTTCTTTTTGAGTTTTTTCAGGAAAAAAACCATAACAGGGAATTATTTCATAAGGGTTTTTAGATAACAATTCATCTAAGTCCATACTATGGTTGTAAATAGAAGTAGCTTCAAGAAAATCTTGAATTGTTAGACTTACAATATTTCCTCCCCTCATATCCCAAGTAGCCATTAAAGAAACTAAAACTTTATCCCTATTACTTTTACAAAAACCTAAACTCCTATTAATATCATCCCATGAAGGAATATCTTTAATTCGTGTTCTCCTAATTGAAGTATTATACTTTATCATTCTAGGCATTTTAATGCCATATTCTTTAAAAAGAGCACGAAAATATACTATTTTATGTTTCTTAACCCCTTCAGAATTTCCTTTTCTTTCTAAAAAATTATTATATAAAAGTTGATATGTGTTAACTTTTCTTTCAGATAAATCCAATACCTGTGGATTCCCTTATTCATTAGTAAATGGTTGTTCTTCTTTTTTAGCTTCAGCTATTAGTTGTGAAGGCGTTTTCCCAATTAGTTTATAAACTTCTCTAAAAACAATATTATATTTTCTAATGCTAGCTTTACCTAAATTTCTTCTTTGTATTAATTGCATTAACTTTATATTAGTTTCTGAAAACTTTATTATCTTTTCACAATCCTGCGTATTTTCTTTTTGAGATTGTAAAAATTTGTAGTTAATAATCAAAAATAGCTATTAAAATGTATAAGCTACTTAAAATGCCTCAATGAATTATTGAAAGGCTGAAAATTAGTAAATATCTAAAAAATAAATAAATAAGTGGAGTCACATGGATTTGAACCCCGATTCTGGGATTTTTCATATCTCAGTACTCCAATTGATCATCATACTATACAATGTTGATCATCATAATGTCAGTTACGCATTTTTTCTTCAAAAACAACTGAAGTCCCCAAAATATTTTTTTATTTTTACAATTTTTAGAACTTAAGAAAATTCACAAATATATTAAAATAATAAACAATATAAAACTTTCTAACAAACCTATTTTATATATTTATTATATAAAAATAAGCTATTCATTAAAATATGAAAATAAATTAAAATAATAAAACCCACAAAAAAGTACAATGAAATACCACAAAATAGTACAATAAGAATCCACAAAAAAGTACAAAAAAAGAACAAAAAACAAAATAAAAAAATAACAACTAAAAAAATAGAATAAAATAGATAAAAAATAATAAATAATAAAAAATTAATTCTCCAAATGAAAATAAAAGAAAATTAATTCTAATATCATGCCCTAGGAACTGAAGAGTTATAAACCCTTCCTTTTGGCATGACATAGCTAATAGCTGCACCAACAAGGAATATCAACGTCAATATATTGAAAATTAATCTCATAGACATACTTATAGTTTCAGAAATAATAGCTGAAGCATCTGCATGATATTCTGAAGGAATTTTTTCTGGAGTGCCAGTTTGCATCTTATCAAAATAGGTAAAAAGCTCACTATGCAACTCATCTTTTGTTAAATTTGTACCTAAATTAGAATCTTCAATAGAAATAGTTAATCCACCAATGATACCAACAATAAGTAAAACACCAATAAGAGCAGTCCCCATAGAATAACCTAAATTTTTAAATGTATTAAGTAAACCTGCAGCATCTGAATCCTTACTTTTATCAACAGCAGACATAACATAATTAGTTAATTGTGATAAAATCATTCCTACACCAGCACCAAATATCATTGTAGCTGGAATAATACTATATGGACTCATATTTGTTGAAAGTTCTCCACCTAAAAGCCATGTTCCTAAAGCAGCAACAATAAAACCTAAACACACAATATATTTAAGATTAATATACTCAGCTATTTTAACCCCCATTAATGATAAAGCCATTACAGCTATTGATGAAGGAAGTACAATAACCCCCGTCATGAAAGCATCTATATTTGTTACTTGTTGTAAAAACACAGGCATTATAAATAAATATCCAGCTAGTGGAATTTGTTGGAAAATCGAATTTACAATTCCTATAGAAAAAGTTTTATTTTTTAACAAAGTAATATCAGATAAAGGAATTTTATTTGACCTAATTCTTCTTCTTTCCCAGTATAAAAATACAACAAATAATGCAATACCAATAAACAAGACAATAGGAACAATACTCCATTTAGTAGGATCATTGAATAGTAATAATCCCATAACAATGATTATAAGAGAAATTACAGATAAAACAGCTCCACCATAATCAAATTCTTTCCATTTAAGAATAGATTCTGAATCTTTAATATAATAGCTATAGAATAGAATTATAATAACAATTAAAAATTCACTTCCAAAGATCATCCTCCAAGAGAGGAAATTAGTGAAAAATCCTCCAAATATAGGACCTATAGCTGATCCCATAGCAGATATACCTCCCCATATTCCAAATGCTTTGATTTTATCTCTGCCTTCGTAACTAACTCCAACAATCGTTGTAGTAGCTGGAAGCATTAAAGCTGCACCAATTCCTTCAAGTATTGCCCATCCTATAAGCAACATCTCTGCATTAGCACTTAATGAAGCTGTAAGAGTTCCTACACCATATATACAAACTCCAACTATAAATGACTTTTTTCTGCCAATTATATCCTGAATTTTACTACCAATAAGCATAAAAGAAGCTATTATTAAAGCATATAAAGCTATTATTGCTTGAATAGTTGTTAAACTAGTATTTAAATCTTTTACAAGGTTTGTTATAGCTACATTCATAGCTGACATATCTAAAACTATAATAAAAATAGCCATACAAGCAACTATTGCAGGCCCCCATTTATTCGTCCCTTTCCTTTTTGTAATGTTCATAAAAACCACATTCAATGTTTTTAAAATTAAATAAATTCTTATTAAAACCTTATTAAACACATTTTTAAATTATTATTAATTCATAAAATGATTATACATATACTACCAATATATCAGGATAAAAAAATAATCTTAAACATAAATAATCTTAAGTATAAATAATCTTAAGCATAATTATCTTTTATAATAAATTAATTTTAAGCCACCTATCAAGAATTATAAAGTAGTTTTAAGTCTAATTAGTAATTATTATAATAGTAATTAATAATATATAAAGAACTATAATATAAAATTTTACATAATATATTAATAGTTAAATATTCTAGCTAAAACTTATTAATCATGTTAAAAATAATATTATTAATCATTTCCTATTAAAAGAAATTATAAAGTGATAATACCAATAATATTACGTTTAAATTCTAAATTAAAATGTTTTTAATCTTTAATAATGTTTTAAAACTTCTAGTAGTAGCTGTATTATCTAATTTTGATTCAAAATAATTATTATTAAATTTAGTTTTATGATACCCATTTTTACAAACTAAGTAAATTTCTTTTTCAAATATTAAAAATTTATCATCAGAATTAAACTTTTTAGAGTCTTTAATTAAATTTTCAACAAGATTTCTGTTAATTTTATGTTTAAAAATAGTAACATATAATTCATTAATTGCCTCATTATTAATTGAATTATAATTAGAGTTATTATTAAGATTATTATTAAGATTATTATTAGGATTATTATTAGGATTATTGTTAGAATTATTGTTATGATTATTGTTAGAATTATTATTAAAAAATGGATTATTATTAATTAAAAAAATAAAGTCTTTTTCATTCATTAAAATAGAGTCAATCAAAAAACCAAAAGAATTATAAATATTTTCAGAAATTTTAGAAGAGATATCAACCATATCATTTTCATCACTTTCAAAAATTACATTACCACTACGAAGATAAGTTTTAATATTTTTAAACCCCATAGCTGAAAATAAGTTTCTCAAATCATCCATAGGAATAATATTATTTTTACCAACATTAATTCCTCTAAGAAAAGCTATGTATTTCATAAACTTTAATTTGTAACTAATCATTAAAGTAATTTAATCTATCAAAGTTTAATCCATTGAAATATTAATATTAATTAATATAATATCAATATTAATATTATATCAATATAATATCAATATAAAATTAAGAAAATAATAACAACCATATTAATTCTTATTATCTAATTTTATTAGTTCGTTTAAAGCACTATCAATATCAAAAGAAGTTGCATAAGGTTTTATATTGTTATTTATTAAATCATCAATTGCACCAGGACCAACATTAGCAACAAGAACTGTTTTAACATCTGAAATTAAATCTATTACCTTACTTCTAGCATTTTGATTATTTCCTTCACCAATACAGGATATACTAGAGTCTCGAGTTTCTAAAAATTTATAAGTTCCATCATCATAGATTTCATAGATCATAAATTTTTCTGCTCTTCCAAAATGTTCATTTACAAATTTACCATCATTACTTGCTACAGCTACTTTATAAGACATTTTACTACCATTAAATTGATTGAATTTTAATAAATTTGATTAAATTTGATTAAATTTGTTTTAATTTGATTGAATTTTAATTTTTATTATGTATTATTTGGTTATATATTGTTTTGAGTTTGTTTGAATTTTAATTTTATAAAAAAAATATTATAAAAAAGGTATTACAAAAAGGTATTACAAAAACCTTATATCAATTAATAAGTATGATATTATATAAATTTAACTATTGTTATATTTTAACTATTTTACTAATTTGCTATTCTAATAAACATAATATAATTAATAAACCTAATAATATAATAAATCTAATATAATTAATATTTCTAATATTTATAATACTTCTTATATTTTTTATATTTCTAATATTTTTTATTTTTAATACTTCCAATGAATATTCTACTTATTCTACATTTTACCATTTATTCTGAATTTTCTACTGCTTTTTCTACTGCCTTTTCTACTGCTTTTTCTAGTTCTGAAGATATTAATCCTTCTAAATCTAATAAATCATCTTTTACTTTATTGAATAATTCATAAATTTCTTTTTCATTATTATTAAATTGTTTTGAAGTATTATTGTCCTTTGAAGAGCTATCTTTATTTTTTGAAATATCTTTAATAGATAATAAAAAGTCATGTTTATTGATTTTATTATTTAAAGACTTAATTTCAACTTTTAATAAAGTTATAGCTCCATTAATCCTGTGAAAATCATGTTTTTTAGTTTCTTCTTCAATATTGTCTAAAAAATCAGTCCTTAAAAAGCCAATTGGTTTTTTATTTGAAGAATCAAATAAATTTTTAATATCTTCATCTTTATTTTTAATAGATTCTTTTTCAACTTCGAAAAGTTTTAAACATTTTTTTAAGCTAGAAACTACAGATTGCTGCTCTTGAACTTGTTTTTGTTCAAGAACATCTTTATTTAAATCAAGAATATTTTCTATTATTTTCAAAGTCTGTTCATTTATCTTTTTAGTTTCATTCATAATCATAAATGTTTGATTATTAAGCTCCTTTGAATCAATTGAAATTTTAAGTGCTTGTTTATTTAACTCATAAGTCTCATCAGCTGATCGATTCGCAGATTGACTTACTTTTAAAGTAATATATGCAATTATTGCGGTGATTACAGCTGTTATAAGTGGACCCCATTGAATAATTAAATCACTTATAAAACTCATTTTATTCCTCCTAGCTAATAGGCTAAATACTTTATATTATTTATTTTAATTTTAATATATAAATTTCATAGCTATAAATTCATAAATAAAAGATAAGCAAAAATAATAATAATAATAAAAATAACAGAGATAGTAATAAAAATAATAAGAATAGCAAGAATAATAACAACAACAAGAATAATTAAAAAAATAAAAAAATAATAGTAATAATAATAGCAGCAAAAATAATATTAAAACTAATAATTATATTAAAAACAGTAATATAAATAATAAAGCATATTACTAAAAATAATAAACATTGTGTAAAAAAATAATACTATTATTTAAAAATAATATTAATAAATCTAATAAATATTAATAAAGCAAATAAGAATAAAATAGTTACTATATACTAATATAACAAATAGTTTAACTAAAAACAATTTTCATATTATAGTAAATTATAAATAAATAAGACAACAGATATTAATACATTAAATTTTGGATAAATAATTGATACAAATAATATTGCCACTAGTATAATAAATACAATTATTAAAACATTGAAGTATCAATAGAGGAAATAAAATGTATTAATAAATATCAATTGATTAGATAGAGAAATGCTAAGTTATAATGAAATTATAGTTTAAAGTACTTCCTAGTCATCTAATTAATTATTAATTTTTATTTTTCATTCAATACTAATTTGAACCCTATTTTGAAGTTATTTGAACTATAGATTATATATTATATTTAATATTATAATTTCAGTTTTAGAAATAATAATATTTTAGTAATAATATAACTATAATAAATTTTTATATAACTTACTATTTTTCTACTACTCATTTTCAATTTATTTTTAAAATTTTACTTAAAATTCTTTTTTTTATTATTTCTTATTTTTTAAAAAAATTTATAAACATAAGATAAGAGGGGGATTTTATGAAATCAAAACCAGAACATGAAGAAGATGAAATCAAAATGGAAAAAATGATTGGCCTATTTAAAAAGGTAGCTGAAAATCCTGTATCAAATCGACTTCTTCAAAGAACTTTAGGATACTGTGAAAAAGACAAATCAACAAAACTTGAAAGTTCTCTTAATTATTATCTTGAAAAAAAAGATGATGTTTGTAAAAGTTGTAAGCTACTTTCAAAAATAGTAGGATATATAATTGAAAAGGGAGCAGTGAGTTTTAATGTATCTACAGATGAGCTTAAAGAAAAAATGGAGGATGAATACTGGGTGAAAGGATTAGCTAGTGTGATAAAAGGAATAACAATTTTTAAAATAAACAAGCCATTTGTTCCTGGAGCTCCTTTCCAAGTAGTTTGGAATATTACCAAAAAATGTAATATGAGATGTGTTCATTGTTATGAAAGTGCATCAACAAAAGCTAAAGATGAACTCTCAAGGAATCAAGTACTTAATGGAATAGACACAATGGCAAAGTCAGGTGTAACCTCCATAGCTTTTTCTGGAGGAGAACCTTCAATACATCCCCATATAATAGAATTTATAGAAACAGTAGATGATAATGGAATGTTTCCAGCAATTGCAACCAACGGATACATATTTAAAGATGAAAAAAAAGCTGAAAACTTTGTAGATAATGGATTAGGATTTGTTCAAATAAGCCTAGATGGAATAAACCCAAAAACACATGATTCATTTAGAAAAGTCAATGGTGCATGGGAAAGAGCAGTGAAAGCAATTAAAAACTTTGTAGATCTTGGAATTTTTGTAGAAGTATCAACCACAGTAACAGAACATAATATAAAAGAAATACCTGATATGATAAACTTTTTAAAAGAATTAAAAGTAGACTGGTTTATGTTATACAATTTCATACCTACAGGAAATGGAAGTGAAATATCAAGTTTAGATATTTCTCCAGAAAAAAGAGAAAAGCTACTTATGAAAGCATACCAAGAAAATACAGACAAAATGCAAATATTATCAACAGCACCACAATATGCAGCAGTAGCTGAATCTATAAACTCTAAAAGAAATAGATTAAATGGTAATTTTACAAGTTTTGAAGTTAATTCAAATAAAAATAATTACAAAAATATCTATGAAAATAATAATAAAAATAACTATGAATATACTAATGAAAATAACTATGAAAATAATGATGAAAATAATAGTGAAAATAGATATGAAGATAATAATGAATATTTAAACTTTAAAAATGAAATATATGATGAAGCAAATAATGAAAAAAGTGTTATACCAACTCATTTTTATAATCCTGAATATACAAATCCTATGATAGCCCAACTTGCTGAATTTATAGGAGGATGTGGAGCTGGAAGATTTTACATAAACATTGAACCGAATGGAGATATATATCCTTGTGTATTTTTCCCACATGAAGAAGAAGTAAAGATAGGAAACATAATCTATGATGATTTTGATGAAATGTGGAGAGAAAACCCTCTTTTAAAACAATTGAGAAATAAAGAATTATTAAAAGGAAATTGTGGAAATTGTGAATCTAATAACATTTGTGGAGGTTGCAGAGCTAGAGCATATAATTACTTTAAAGATGTATTAGCTCCAGACCCTGGATGCATAAAAAATGAAAGAGAATGGGAAATTTTAAAAACAAAAATAAGTGAAGAAGAAAAACTAAAAATAAATGAAATAGACCAAGAAAAAATAATTTTAGAACTAAAACATTAAATTTAAATTTAAACATTGGAGTTTAAAAAATGAAAAACACTGATGTGGTTTTAATAAATCCTATGGATAAAACAATCGTTAGAAATGGCTTAGGTCTTAGTGTTCCTCCTTTAAATTTAATGTATCTTGCAGGAGCACTTGAAAAAGCTTCAATAAAAGTACAAATATTTGATGATGACCTATATCAAGTCGGTCCTAATGAAGTTAATAGATATATTTCAAAAGTAGATCCAAAAGTAGTTGGTATTACTGCAACAACTGCAACCATAAAAGAATCATTAGTATATATTAAAAATATAAAAAAAATGTTTCCTCATATTTTAACTGTGATAGGAGGACCTCACACAACATTTAGACCAATAGAAACTTTAAAGGAAGAAAAGGGTCTCGATGTTGTTGTTA